>WLMQ01000071.1 GCA_009700145.1 Actinomycetota bacterium | reverse complement strand
TACAAAGCTTCATCGCGGTTTGCTGATGCAAACACGATGATGATGCGCTGACCCTTGGTGAGTTGCACTCCCCCAAGTTCGGCATCCTTGGTGACGATACGCCACATACCTTGGGTTGGCGTCGACAAACGAAGCGTTTCTTCAAACACTTTTTCGGCTCGTGACGGATCGGCCTTCAACGCAGCCCATTCCTCGGGGTTCTCGGCGAGCAAACGGATCATCTCGGTGAGCGACTTGGTGGTCGTTTCGTTTCCGGCCACCAACAACTGCTGAATGATGCTCAACATTTCGGGCATATCAAGTTGACGCTTGTCGGTCACTTCAGGATCATCATCATCAATTGACGCGTTTAAGAGATTCGTCAAAAGGTCGTCTTGTGGATGGGTGCGACGAAGTTCAATCTGTTCAGCAAAGTAGTGCTGGAACTCATTGACTCCGTACTCTGCTTGGAGACGCTGCTCAAGAGTGATGTTGGTTCCGATACCAGCGATTGAATCATCTGACCAACGCTTGAAATCGGCCAAACGATCATCGGGGACATTCAGAGCCTTAGCGATCACTCGAACAGGTAACGGCACGCCGAATTCCTTGACGAATTCAATGCGACCCTTATCAATCCATGAGTCGATCAACTCAACCGTAATCTGACGAACAATGGGTTCCATTTCGGCAATGACCTTCGGGTGGAATGCACGAGCAACCAAACGGCGGTAACGCGTGTGATCTGGCTGATCGGCGGTCAACATTGTTGGAACGCGGGGGTAACCAGCAGCCATAACTTCGGCAAACTTCTCACGATCTGCAGAACTCAATGGCATACCTGCGCCACCAAACATTGACGAGTACGTCTGCGGATCACGCAACACCTGCATGACTAAATCATGCTTGGTGATCATATGCACGCCAAGATCGGGCACTGGGTGCACGGGCGCCTCTTCACGCATTTGTGCATAGTGCGGAAATGGGCACTGCTGCGTTGAAGGGTCAAACGGATTAAAAGTGCTGATGTCAATGGCCATGATGTGCTCTCTCTCAGAAACGAATTGGATTGAAACTAGATATTTGAATTACTTGCCGGTGAGGCGTTCAACAACGGGGATCACTGCATCGATAACCGAAGCGCCAAAGCTGACATAACTGATACCAAATCGTTCACGTCGTTCAACAATGCGATCACAAATCTCATCAACTGAACCGATCAAAGCATTTGGGTGTTCAGCAAAAACTTCAGGAGTCATACCGAACATTGGAGCCATCTTGGCGCGAGTACCTTCACCATCCGGCGTGACGATTGTGAAGTAGGCGGCAATTTCAATTTCAATCTGATCGAAACGAGTGCCTGCTCCGTCTTTGATCCACTGAATCTTTTGATCAGTCAACTCTGCAGTTGATGAACCAATTCCGGCGGCGCCCAACTTGCCCGACGAGTTATTGAAGTTCAAACTCACGATGTCGGCTTCGCGCCCAGCGATTGTGAGAATTCGTTTAGCTCCGCCGCCAATCATGATTGGTGGACCCGACTTCGTAAATGGTTTCGGTACGGCTTCAAAACCGACAGCATGAACATGCGGAGTATCAATATTCAATTCGCCTTCGGCAAATGATGCCCGCAACAAAGCGATGACTTCTTCAAATCGATCGATACGCACACCGGCACGGTCAAAAGGAATTCCGATTGCTTCGTATTCACCTTGCAACCAACCAGCTCCAAGACCCAACTCAAGGCGACCTTCAGAGAAGAAGTCGAGAGTTGCTACTTCTTTAGCCAACATCACCGGACTGCGGTAATCAACGCACAACACCCGGCAACCAACTTTGATGGTGCTTGTCGCTTCAGCAGCAACTGCCATCGCTGGAATTGCGGCCACGGTTTGAATCGGGTGACCGGTGGCAGTTAAAGCGGGGCCAGGTCCGATGATGTGATCGGCTAAGTGAAACGACGAGAAACCCGATGCCTCGGCCTTGCGCGCGAGTTCGCGCCATTCTTTGCCCGAGTTAGGAGCGTATGCCTGTAGTCCAAAGCGAAATGGCTTGTTCATGCTGGAACCTCCAAAATCGTGACGGCACCGTTGTCACCGTTGACCTCAATGAGTGCACCATCAGGGATACGCACAGTTGCGTCGGTTGCCGAAACAACACATGGCAAACCAAGTTCGCGGCTCACGATGATGGCATGACTAATTGCCGCACCAACGTTGACGACGACAGCACCACACGACATGAACAAAGGAGTCCACGCCGGATCGGTGTTGGGAGCAATCAATACATCGCCAGGCTCAAGATCGCCAGGTTCGGTCGGATCGAGAATGACGCGAGCGCGACCCACGTACTGACCAGTGCAACCAGGAACGCCCTGCACCACTTCGCCAACTCCGGCCTTGGCCGCGTTTGACTGACCCTTCTTCTTGTATTCGCTTAATGGCGGAACAATTCCGTTCTTAATGAAAAAAGGCGGTTCGAGCAATTGCAGTTCTTGCCACTGCGCGTGACGGGCGGTAAGGGTGTCCTTCATTGACGCACCTTCGAACAAGAACTGGTCGAGTTCAGAATCAAGCAAGGCGAACACGTGGTGAGGGTCTTTCAACGAACCCTCAGCCGCACGACGACGGCCAAGTTCACGAAAAGCCATACGAACTTCGTGGAGTGCACGAATGATATTGGTCTTGGTTCGTTCGCGAATCGCCATTTGCGAGCTGGCGATTAACGCACCTTCAAGTTGTCCAGCAAGTTCTTCGCCAAGTGGCTTGACCTTGGCACGAATGTCTTCGGTCAGAGCCTTGCGTTCTTCAGCCTTACGCGCATTACGAATCTTGGGAGATTCGGTATCAGACTGCAATCGAATACGGTCAATCACAACAAGCGCATACTCGGGCTTGGTTTCCCAAGTATCGGCACTGATTTCCCATTCGTTAGGACCCCGTGAACCGAACTCAACAATGAACTGAGCGAAGTCTGCAACAAATTTCTTGGCATCGGCGTTACTCGAGGCCTGCAACCTGGCGAGCAACCCTGCGACTCCAGCATTGAATTCTTTGGAAATTTCGCTGGAGGCGTTGACACTGCGCGACAGATCCCACATGCGGTAGCTAGGTTCGGCCGAGTCGACGTCACCAATTCCGGCAATCAACTTCATGGCAGTCTCGGGTTCGCCAAGCGCTGCACACACTGCGCCAAGAATTCCCGGCGCAATAGCCGAGTCTGACGACGGCGGTGTATGGCTGTCAAACAGTTTGCGCAAGAGCGGCTGGAACATCCGCGCCCGCGTCAACAATCCAGCATCAGACAAAGTTGAAAGATCTGGTCGAGCCTGACGAAGTGCAATCGTCATTACTTTTTCGGCATCAACTTCGGGGATTGAAGTGTTGGACATGACCCAACCCAAGTGAGCCAAAATGCCTTCGGCCATCTCGGGACGATCGTCTGAAGGATGTGCTTCGTAGGGCGGAACTTCGGGGTGATCACCAAAGAACGCGAGGTCGAGTTGTTCCACAGTCAAGAGCGGGCTTCGAACTGCTTGCATGCGCACATTGGCCAAGTTGATGTAGAAGTAACCGGCGAAGAAACCGCACACTTCGGGCTCACCGTCGGTGAACTCGTCCAAGGTGTAGTTGCCGCCGCGCACGTAACCGTCGCGCCAACCGAGCAAGATGCCGTTCTCCCAGCAAAACTGCTGGCTCAATGGACTGGCTGAAACGCTCAAGACTTCGCCAGCATTGGCTCGGGTGTAGTGCGGCCAGCGCTTACTCGGCGCTCGGTCTGTTATCCAACGATCAGCCATGTCAATCCCCTCGGTGCGGCACCGTTATCTGTACCGTCCTAGAAACTAACCGATTGATTAGTTCTGTCGCTACGCCAAGGTCGCTGCTGAGCCCGAAACACTAATTCTTTGGGGTTGCGGTGATTTTCAGGCTCGTTAATCCCCGCAAAACAAATGAGTCTCCGTACGGGAAGTCGTTATCTGGAGCTAGTCGGATGTCATCTAAGTGTTCAAGAACTAGTTGCAGGGCGATTCGCGCCTCGGCCCGAGCCAAGCCAGCACCTGGGCAGAAATGCTCGCCATTTCCGAAAGCCAAATGGTCTTTCACATTGGCCCGTTCGGGGTCAACTGAATCGGGTGCCGCAAACTTGCATTCGTCGCGATTCGCCGAGGCGAAAACCAGCCACATATGGTCGCCGGCCGGAATCGTGGTTCCTGCAATGTCGACATCGACCTTGGCTTGACGGAAGAGTCCCCCGACTGGAGCTTCACTGCGCAACATTTCTTCAACGAACGCTTCGATCAATTCAGGCTGTTGACGAATACGGTTTTGCAAATCAGGGTTCTCGGCCAAACATCGGATCATGTTCGAGATCAGATTGGTTGTTGTTTCATTACCCGCGACCAAAAATTGCTGCAACATGCCGAGTTGCTCGTCATCAGTCAATTCTTCGCCATCGATCTGAGCGTTGGCAATATCGCATAACAAATCGCCAGTAGGACTAACTTTTCGAGCGGCGATCTGCGCCAAGAAATACTCGGTGAATTCTTTCGTTGAAATCAAGAAACCCCGAACTTGTTCAACCGACGGCGAATGATTGCCGACCGGCATCACGATGTCATCGGACCAACGCTTGAAGGTCGCTAAATCTTCACCAGCTACTCCGAGCGCGAAGGCGATGATCGTCATCGGAACGCCAACAGTGAAGGTTCGCAAAATATCGGTCTGCCCATTGGCATGAAGATCTGCTTTGACACCTTCTAAAAGTTTGAGTGCAACCTCGGTGATTGTTGGCTCCATGGCCCGAATACGGTCGGGCCGAAACGCTGGGTTGACCAGTTTGCGTTGACGACGATGGTCGGGTGGGTCGGCATTCAGCAAAACCGCAACTCGACCACGAGTCATCGTGTTCGAACCCAAAAGAGCCGCCATATCGGGCTCTTGCATCAGTTGCATGATTCCGTTCATCAACGCTTCACCAGCAGCCTGAGGCCCGGTGGGGTTCAAACTGGAGAATCGATCAGTGTCACGCAAAATGGCCCGCACATCGTCGTAACGCGTGATGATCCAGGCGCCCAGATCGGCATTGAATTGAACCCCTTCTTGGGCTCGCAACCCAGCAAAGATCGGGTACGGGCAGGCAATGGCCTCTTGTTTGCGGTGAATCAGGTCATCAATCACTAATGATTCGCTCATTGCAGTTCTCTTTTCCTGAACTAATTCGACGTTAGGTCTGTTCACAAACTAATCGGTGGATTAGTTTGTGTACATACCCGTGGGGACGGGACTCATTGCTCGATTTAAGGGGAACTATGTCAACGACTGCCGATCACGAGGTTTCAACTCACGTTTCGTTTTGCCGCTTCTGCCATGCCAGTTGCCCAATCGAGGTCGACATCCAAGATGGACGAGCGATTGCCATCCGTGGAGTTGCCGATGACCCCATCTTTGCTGGGTACACCTGTATTAAGGGTCGCCAGATTCCCGAACAAATGACTCATCCCTCACGCTTACTCAGTTCGTTGCGTCGCCGTCCCGATGGAACCTTTGAAGAGATCTCATCAACATCAGCCATGGACGAGATCGGTGCCAAGTTGCGACAAATCGTCGAGACGTATGGCCCGCGTGCAGTGGCGTCGTATACCGGAACTGGCGGATACCAAAACTCTCTCGCCGTTCCCGTCGCTCGCTCCTTCCATCAAGGCTTCGACTCCCCTTCGTTTTATACATCGGTCACCATCGACCAACCCGCAAAATCAACCGCCCCTTTCCGAGTTGGTATTTGGGAAGCCGGTTATCACAACTTCAGTGACGCCGAAGTGTTGCTCGCAATTGGCTACAACCCCATGGTGTCAAGTTTTGGACCAGTCGGTGGTTTGCAAGGAACCAATCCGTACGTGGTTCTGCGTGAAGCCAAAAAGCGGGGAATGAAGTTGATCGTTATTGATCCTCGTCGTACCGAGTTTGCATCGCAAGCCGATATTCACTTGGCCCCCAAGCCCGGCGAAGACCCCACCTTGATGGCGGGCATTTTGAAAATTGTTATTGACGAAGGCTTATTCGATCACGAATTCTGCGATCAGTGGGTTGCCGATTTACCGCAACTCGCCGATGCCGTTTCGGCATTCACCCTTGATTACGTTGCGAAACGTTGCGATGTTCCTGCCGATGACATCGTTGCCGCGGCACGTATGTTTGCATCGGCCAAGAAGGGATCAAGCGGAACAGGCACTGGTCCATCGATGGCTCCGCACTCGGGCCTCACTGAACATCTCTCTATCACTCTCAATACCATCTGTGGTCGCGTGAATCGCGAAGGAGACAAACTCGAAAGTGGATACTTCTTGTATCCCGAAACACCACACCGCGCTCAAGTGCACGCTGCTCGCCTCGCTGCATCTGGAGCGCCGTCACGTATGCGCAATTTGCGTGGAATCCGTGGTGAGATGTTGACAACCACTTTGGCTGAAGAAATCTTGACTCCAGGCGAAGGCCAAGTACGCGCACTCATCGTGAGTGGCGGCAACCCAGTTGTTGCTTGGCCCGATCAAGAACTCACGCTCAAGGCAATGAAAGATCTTGAGTTGCTCGTCGTGATTGACCATCGCATGTCGTCAACTGCCGAGTTCGCCCATTACGTCGTTGCACCAACGCTTTCGCTCGAACGAGCCGACATTCCGCACTTGATGGATCGTTGGTTCCGTGCTCCGTACACCAACTACACCGATGCCATCACCGAGCGTGAAGGCGATGTGTTAAATGAATGGGAAGTGTTCTGGGAACTCGCTAAGCGCATGGGATCAACACTCCCCTTTCCTGGTGGCGAGACACCCATGGATGTTCGCCCAACCGATGATGAGATGATTGACCTCGCCTATGCCGGTTCGCGCATGCCCATGGATGAAGTTCGAGCCAACCGCATGAAGGTTCATCCCGACAAAATTATGACTGTTTCGGCAGCCGATCCCGAGTGCACTGCAAAGTTCACAGTTGCACCAGATGACATCGTGGCCGAGATGAAAGAGATCGTTGTCGAAGGAGACGGCGCCGCCGCCCTAGGTATTGATCCTTCGCTGTATCCATTCCGACTGGTCAGCCGACGCTTAAAGCATGTGCTGAATTCATACGGATCTGATTTGTCGGTACTAGGCGCCAAGGGATCATCGAACTCGGCATACATGAACCCTGACGACATGAAAGATCACGATCTCGTTGATGGTGACCTCATTGAGATCTTCTCACCACGCGCCTCGGTGCAAGGCCTTGTTGAATCTGCTCCCGATGTTCGCCGTGGAGTGATCTCAATGGCGCACTCATGGGGTGGGTCATCGCTGACCGACGAAAAGGTGCGCGACATTGGTTCGCCGACAAGTCGATTAGTTTCTGTCGATAAGGGTTACGATCGCATCAACGGCATGGTTGTTCAAAGTGCCATTCCCGTACGTATCGCAGTCGTCGAACACATCAATCGCTGATTTCAACTTCTAGGAGACACAACATGGCCCGTATCAATGTTCCAGACGGAGAAGGTTTAGAAGCACATCGCATGTGGAAGTTGGCTCCCCATATGGGAGCCGGCATGAGTGCCATGAGCGAGGCCGTTTATGTCAAGTCGAGTTTGAGTGTTCGCGAACGTGAAGTAGCACGAATGCGAATCGCTCAACTCAATCAATGCGTCGTTTGACTGAATACTCGAGCTGCATCGGCGATGCAGCAAGGATTAAGTGACGAGAACTACAACTCGGTTCAGCATTACCAAGATCACCCCGATTTCACTGACCGTGAACGACTGGCTGCTGAATACGCAGAACGCTTTGCCATCGATCACACTTCTGTCGATGACGAGCTCTGGGGACGCCTGCAAAGCGTGTATAGCGATACCGAACTCTTAGAACTCACCATGACCATCGGTTTTTGCGTAGGAATGGGACGTGCCTTCCAGGTTTTAGATGTGGCGCGTGACTTTGACATATTGTGGAGTCGCGAACCCGAAACCAAATCAACTAACGAATAAGGAATTGTTATGACCCCTCTCGAAACAGTAAACGCCTTCATTCAGGCGTTGGAAAACCGCAATGTTGACGCAGCCGTTGCGCTTGTGAGTGACAACTGCGAATACGACAATGTGCCGATGGGCAAAGTATTCGGGCCCGAGGCCATTTCATCAATGCTCAAGCCGATGATCGAAGGTTGCAGCGAAGTTGCCTGGCCGGTACATCGTGAGGCTGCGACTGGTAATTATGTCTTTAACGAACGCACCGACAAATTCCATATGCCGTTTGGCTGGCTGGAAATGCCCGTCACCGGCGTCTGGGAAGTCGTCAACGGCAAGATCACGTTGTGGCGCGACTACTTCGACCTACAGACATACATGAAGCAACTACCTACAACTAAATAACTATCAGTTAGTGCGTTTCTCCAAGGTAACTGGCCTGGATGAGACTGCGGTCCTTGGCCATTTCGGCCGCATTGCCTTCCATTGCCAACTGTCCGTGACTTAACACGTACGCCCGATCAGCAACCTGCAACGCCATGTGTACGTGCTGTTCAACGAGCAATACTCCAGCACCGGTTTCATCAGCGATCGTTCGCAGAATCGGCAACAGACGCTCAACGATGATCGGCGCCAGACCAAGACTCATTTCGTCCACCATCAACAACTTCGGATTCACCGTGAGTGCCCGAGCCATTGCGAGCATCTGCTGTTCTCCACCAGACAACAAACCAGCACGACGATCAAGGATCGATTCAAGCGCTGGAAAATACCCCAAAGCCTTCGTGACATCTGCAGAGCCTTTGGCGGCGCCGAGTTTGAGGTTTTCAGCAACCGTCAACTGATAAAACAAGGCACGTCCCTCGGGAACATGAGCGAGACCTTCACGCGCAATCATGTGTGGACGACGACCCTTGATTGACTTCCCGAAGACTTCGATATCTCCAGAAATAATCGGGACCAGCCCTGAGGTGGTCAACAGAGTCGTGGTCTTTCCGGCACCATTAGGCCCGAGAAGTGCTACAACCTCACCGGGGTTAACTGTGAGATTCAGTCCACGCACAACCGACACGCCGTTGTACCCAGTATTGAGATCCTTGATTTCAAGTAGAGCCGACATCAGTGTCCCCCCTCAGTTGCACTGCTTCCGAGGTAAGCCTCGATGACCTTTGGATCGTTCTTTATTTGCGCTGGAGTTCCTTCGGCGATCTTGACACCGAACTCGATGACGTAGATGTAATCGCACACTTCGAGTACCAAGCCCATGTCGTGGTCAACCAAGAAAATCGTGAGTCCAGCATCAATAATGCTGCGGAGGCGCTGACCGAGCTCTTGGGACTCGCCAGTGTCCAAACCTGCGGCAGGTTCGTCCATACACACGAGTTCGGGACGAGCAGCAAGTGCTCGAGCGGCCGAAACCAGCTTGCGCTGACCTTGACTGATCTCGTTTGGATACTTCTTGGCCAAATCACCAATACCCAAAACTTCGAAGGCAAAGTCGACTCCGCTGTGATCGCGCTTGCGTCCTGGACGAACTAAATCGGCCAAAAAGCTCTTTGCAGTCTGACGTTCGGCTGCCACTTGGATGTTTTCTTCGATGGTGAGGTCGTCGAAAAGTTCAAGTGACTGCCAAGTGCGCCCAAGTCCTAACCGAGCACGTTCATGAACCGGCATTGAATTAATTTCGGTTCCTTTGAAATCGATACGGCCCGTTGTTGGTACGAAACCGGTGATGCCGTCAATGAACGTTGTCTTACCAGCACCGTTTGGCCCGATCAGTCC
>WLMQ01000070.1 GCA_009700145.1 Actinomycetota bacterium | reverse complement strand
TTTTAGTCAGGCTGGTGCTGCTGTATGGCGCCAACCAGAAACTATTTTGGGAGGTTTAACACCCGAGATCGTGTTGGCAACTGGGCAGTCTCAGAGTGCGAGTCGCTTGACGACTTATGCCAATGCTTTCGGTTTGGCTGACGATGTGTACAACGGCTACTTGCTGATTAGCCGTGGACAAAGTGCTTCAACGCTCTTTTGCCCAAATGCTGTTCTCTTAGAGAATCCACGGAGCTGTTCTGATTCCACCGTGCCAGAGGCAGTCCCAGGACCCGCCAGCGCACAAATTCGTGCTGATCTCACTCGACCATTTCTTATTGCCGAAGCTGAAACTGATGTGCTGCGCTATCGCCCGGCCACACAAGACGACACCGATGTTTTACGAATTTGGGAGTCTGCGGGAACTGCGCACTCCGATGCCTACACCTTGGGTATCGGAGATGCTGATACTGCTACTGGTGACGGCGACATTGCTCTCTTTGAGGCTCAATCGGCACCACCCTCGTCGGTTTATTACGGCATCATCACGTGTGGATTGCCGCTCAATGTTGGTCCGCACACCTACATTTTGCGTTCGGCGTTGCACGGGCTTGATCATTGGGTACGTTCTGGAGAACCTCCGACCTCAATGCCTAAGTTGGAAACCAATGCTGATCTTTCCGCTTACCTAATGGACGCACATGGAATTGTCTTGGGTGGAATTCGAACACCATATGTCGACGTTCCGTTGGCTGTTCTCAGTGGGCTCGGACAAGAAGGTGGAAGTTTCTGCGGACTATTCGGAACGACGCGCAGTTTCACCGCAGATGAACTCGCGGCTTTATATCCGACCTCTGACGATTTCATTGCGAAGTGGAACGCAGCGACCGATGCCGCGGTCGAGAGCGGAGCGATTCTTGCTGTAGACGCTGAAAATATCAAGGCCGCAGGAGTCACATACGCCGCTCGTTGAAGTTTCGCTTTGTTAGGTTGAACGAGTGAATTCTTCTATTGAAACAAAACCAGCACGCAACCCGATGCTGGCCATTTTTACGACTGTCTTTATTGACATGCTCGGTTTCGGAATCTTGATTCCGGTGTACCCGTTGTTGATTAGCCCTGGTTCGCCATTTCGCGTGACCCCTGAAGGTTGGTCGTTCACCCAGGGTCTCATCATGCTGGGCTGGCTACAAGGGATCTTCCCATTGTTCATCTTCTTGGCTGCACCGATTCTGGGACAGATGTCTGACCGTTATGGTCGACGACCAGTCCTGGCATTTTCAATTTTTGGAACTGCGATTGGGTACGCAATCTTTGCGATTGGTATCAGCACCGCGAATATTCCTCTTCTGTTCATCGGTCGCGCATTAGACGGCATAACCGGCGGAAATCAGGCAGTTGCCCAGGCAGCAATTGGTGATGTGAGTACTAACGAAAATCGAGCCAAGAACTTTGGAATGATCGGAGCCGCATTTGGACTTGGATTTATTTTGGGGCCGTATATCGGTGGTCGATTAAGCGGCCCGAATAAAAGTTTCTACGGACTATTCCACACTCCAGATTGGTTCAGTGCAACAACACCATTTTGGTTCGCAACAATTTTGTCGTTGTGTAACTGTGGCTTGATCTTGGCCTTGTTCCCAGAAACGTTGAAGCAAAAAGTTCATAATGGGCGACTTCACTTTGGTAAAGCAGTGAGCAATGTTATTGATGGATTCAAGTCAGATCGTTTGCGAGTCGTTTTAGGATCTGCATTTTTTTTCAATGCAGGTTTCACATTTTTCACCACATTCTTCGGGGTGTATCTACGTAACAACTTCGGCTTTGACGAAGGAAAGACCGGCGATTACTTCGCAATCGTTGGACTCTTTATTGCTTTCTCGCAAGCTGTCTTAGTGGCTCGTATTGCGAAAACTCTCGCTGACTGGAAAGTGCTTCGTTTTAGTTTGTTCGGCACGAGTCTGGTGATGTTCATTTATTTCATAAGCCCAACCGACACCACGCTGTGGCTGTACATGACTATTCCTGTTTTCACCTTCTTCAATGGTTTGTCGATGGCAAATATGGGAAGTCTGGTCAGTCGTTCGGCTGAAATGGGTCGTCAGGGTGAAGCAATGGGCATTTACAGCAGCGTGCAGAGTCTCGCTCAGGTGCCCGCCTCGGTATTGGTTGGCTACATCGCCACCAGCATCACTTCGGCAACTCCACTGGTTGTGTCCGGTAGTTGTATTGCTGCTGGCGGGTTGCTCTTCTTGCTTGCCTTTAAACCGAAGTATGTCAGCAGTACTCCAGCTGCTCCAGGTTCCGCTCCCGTCCACTAATGAGTCGGTTACTTTCGCTCGCTGCTGGGGTGCAACTCGACGTTGCGCCAGTTGACATGGCGACAGTTGCGTTTCAATCTGGTTGGCCAGCAGTTGGTATTTGGTTTGACGGCAAAACATGGACAGATGCAACGTCTCGTGAAGTGCGTCAGAGACTTGATGACACGGGAATCATTCCCTTAGATATTGAACCGATTATTCCTTCGGAAGACGGAAACGATTTTGCTGAACAACTGATTGAAGCAGCTGCAGTCATTGGCGCTCGGCACATTTTGTTTACAAGTCGATTGAAAGACCAAGCTCGCACTACCGATCGTTATCGCGAAGTTTGCGCAATGGCGCAGCCCCACGGAATCACGGTTGTCTGTGAATTTCTGCCTATTTTTCCATTGAATACTTTGTCGATGGCGACTGAGATAGTCAGGTCATCAGATGCATCTAATGGGGGAGTACTCATCGACAATCTGCACTTGTCACGATCGGGAGCATCGGTCGAAGATGTGCGAACCATGCCGACTGGACTCTTTCCTTATCTGCAGATTTGTGATGCACCGGCACAACGCCCAGCCGATTTCGGTGGATTATTAGATGAAGCACTCAATGGGCGGTTATGTCCCGGTGAAGGTTCGTTGCCAATCGCTGAACTTTTGCAGGCAGTTCCAAATGTTCCCTTGTCCTTTGAAGTTCGTTCAAAGTTCTTGCGTGATATCAGTGATCCAGTAGATCGAGCGAAACATCTGTTGAAGTTTGCGCAACAAACGTGTGGCGATCTTTAGTCAAAAAAGAGAACGTGCAAAATAGATTTCAGAGTGAGGTCATCCCACGCTCGTCGATCTAATTGCGGAGAACCGGCTTCTATAAATACTCGACTGTTGATGAGTCCGAGCATCCAATATGCCGTCGCCAAAGAATCGAGAGATGGTTCGATCCAACCATTTTCTTTGGCACGTTCAAAGGCCACCTGTAAACCGAGGCACATGCTGTTATGGCTATCGGTCAACGCAGTGGTCAGTTCGCGCCGACCATATGCCGATCCAAAAACACCTTGACGACTTTGGCGTATTGCCGAATTGATCGGGGCAATCTCTGATCTCACCATGCGAATGACGACAGCGCGAAAGTCTTCTTTTGTTCGGGCGATAGCAGTGGCAACGTCGAACTCTTCAATCATGTTGGCAAGACCACGCACGTAACGTTCAATTTGCGCGGCTCTGATGAGTGAATCACGGTTACCGAACAAATGAAAAAGAGTTGTGACCGCCACGCCAACATGTTTGGCAATATCTACAACCCGTACGCCTTCTTCGCCGTCAGTTTCGATAACAGCGATGGTGCGATTCAGCATGTCGCGGGCGGTGGTATCTAATTGCATTGTTCTACTAGTTCACTCGGTTCGGTCGGGTGTGAAGTAATCGGAGAGTGCAAAGTCGGAGGGTTGATCAAAAAATGAACGGATTCGCACTAAAAGACCTGATTCGTCAACAGTAAAAATCTCAATACTTCGGATCGTGACTTTTTGGCCGTTGAGGTCACCTTCGTTGCGCATCACGACAGCAGCCTCGTTGCCGGCCGCGACGGTGTGTTCGGGGTGCAGGGTCCAACGTCGCCCTGGTTTGAATGAACGGTCCCATGATTTGTGCACCGCATCGACGCCGACTTTCTCGGGTGTACCCACTGGATCTTCAAAAACCATCTTGGGTGAAAATAGTTTGATCCACGACTCGCGATCGATGGCATTCCACAATGCGACGTGAGATTGAACTGCGTGTTGAACCGGTGTCGTGGTCATCTCTTCGTATTCTCCTATGGTGCTGGCGCAAAGAAGTCGCCAACAACAGCACGTGTTCGCTCAAGCGAAACATTGAGTTCGGCTTTAATGTCGTCGGGCACTGAGGGATCAGTGAGATCACTGAGGATCGGTCGAACGACAACCCCGTTCTTTTTGTCTACCCAGGTCGGATACACAACTGGTTTGTCAACTACTACTGAACCATCGGGGTTAAGCGTGATATTGGTAGTAACGATCATGCCATCTTGAGTATTCGGCGTGAATGCATCAGTAGTCGGCAAGTAACTGATCAGGTTGCTCAATCCGAATACTGTCCAGACTCCGTTGACTTGTTCAATCTTTTGCACGACGTGAGCATGGTGGCCGATCACTAAATCAATCAATCCAGATTTAGTGATTGCATCGGCATTGGTGAGTTGGAAATCGCTGAGATCGGTTTGAGTTTCACGTCCCCAATGCATACTCACGATGACAACTTGCGCACCCATATCGCGAGCTTTTTGTGCATCGGCAATTATGCGGGCCGGATCAATGAGCGCTGAACGCCAAGTTTCGCCGTTGGGCGCAGCAATGTCGTTGAAACCAAATGTGTATGAGAGGTGGGTGACCTTGATGCCTTTGACATCAAAAACTTTCGGATCAATTTCTTCGGGTGTTCGTGCCATGCCGGTGTGACCAAGTCCGAGAGCATCAAATTCGTTGAGAGTTGCCTCGATACCTTTGACCCCGTTATCAAATGTGTGGTTACTCGCATTTGAACAACGATCAAAGCCCATCTCTTTGATAGCCCAGGCGATTTCGGTAGGGGCCGAGTACAGGGGATTGGTGGTCGGCTTTTCACCGAGGGCGACTAACGGAACTTCTAAATGACAGATCGCAAGATCGGCGCTTTCAATCAGTGGTTTGACTCGAGCGAACATCGGCGTGAAGTCGTAACCAGAACCACCAGCGTTAGCCGTTGCGGCTTTCCAAACTTGACTATGAATCAAGATGTCACCGGCAAACGCGAGGCTCATGGTGACTGGCGCGGGTACGACGGTAGTGGTGTCTGCTGGCAAGGTCGTTGTTTCAGCGATTGGAAGAAGTGTGCTCGGCGTCGAATTTTGAATTGTGGCTTCGTTGGCTGGCTCATTTTTCCCGCAGGCGGTCAGAGTGAGGCCCATGAGAACTGCGGCGGCAGGTGCGAGACGGCGAAAGTTCACAAGGTGAGTTTAGTGATGGCCGAGTGAAACTCGTGGTTGCCCCGCTATGCATTTAGTGCCTGAGATATGGCAATATTTGAACTTATGAGCGTCAACATTGGAAATTTGCTAACCCGTCGAGCCAATATCAATGGGAGCATCGAAGCCCTCTATGACGTAGCAGCCGGTCGTCGCTACACCTATACCGAACTCAACAAAGAAACCAACAAGGTCGCTTCGTTACTTGTTGATGCCGGAGTGAAAAAAGGCGATCGCGTTGCATTGCTGCAAATGAACTCAGCAGAGTTCATGACTGCATTTTTTGCGATCGCCAAGTTGGGGGCAGTCATTGTTCCTTTGAACTGGAGACTCGTCGCTGACGAGCTTGAGTTCATTCTCAAAGATTCCGGAACAACTGTTCTTGTCTTCGGATCTGAGTTTGCTGGCAATGTTTCTGAATTGCAGTCTCGTGGTGACCGCACTGATATCAAGTCGTGGCTATATGTCGGTGACGCCGCAACCAAGCCAGCATTTGCGCGTGACTTTGTCGCCGAATCAGCGACGATGTCAAATGCCGAGCCTGCGGTGACGGCATCTGGCGATGACTTGTTGTACATCATGTATACGTCTGGAACTACTGGATTGCCCAAGGGCGTGATGCATTCACATAACACCCAGTACTGGGCGCTATCGACCATGTGCACCACCAGCGACTTGGCCCGCGGTGACCGTTACATCAACCCAATGCCGATGTTCCATGTGGGCGCGTTAACTCCTGCACTCGGAAACATCTTTATTGGTAGCACTCATGTGTTGATGCGCATGTTTGATCCGGTCAAGGTTTGGGAACTCATTGACTCTGAAAAGATCACGAATGGTCTGCTCGTACCGGCGATGCTGAACTTCATGCGTCAGGTGTATGACCCTTCGAAGTACAAGCACGAACATGTGCGTTGGCTCATGGCTGGCGCGGCTCCAGTACCAGTGTCACTCATCATGTCGTATGCCGAAATTGGTATTGAGGTCAACCAGGTTTATGGGCTGACGGAAACCTGTGGACCCGCCTGCCTGACGTCGAGAGAAGATGCCATCACCAAAGCCGGCTCAACCGGTAAGGCCTTCTTTTTGTCAGAAGTCAAGGTTGTTCGTCCCGACGGAACCGAATGCGATGACGATGAAGCTGGAGAGGTGTTGATCTCAGGTGGGCACATGATGCTTGGTTACTGGAATCGACCAGAAGCAACCGCTGATGCATTGAAGGACGGTTGGTTGTATAGCGGTGACGGAGCAATACGTGACAAAGACGGATTCATTTTCATTCAAGATCGTATTAAAGACATGATGATTTCAGGTGGCGAAAATGTGTATCCCGCCGAGATCGAAAATGTCATCATGGGAGTTGCCGGTGTTGGCGATGTGGCAGTCATCGGTATTCCATCTGAAAAGTGGGGTGAATCACCACTTGCAATTGTTGTCAAAAAAGACGAAGCAGTGACCGAGGCTGCGGTGCTTGAACATTGCGCCGGCAAACTGGCTCGATTCAAGCAGCCAGTGGCTGTTCGCTTTATCGATCTGATTCCTCGCAACCCATCAGGAAAAGCCCTCAAGAAAGACTTGCGTATTCAGTTCAAAGACGTCGTCGGTCCCTGATTTTCAGATCAGTACTTAACAGGCATGCTGTGAATGCCTGCGATGAAACTGCTGTGCATACGTTCAAATTCTCCGTCAGATCTGATGTTTGGCATCAGCGTTAATAGTTCTTTGAACATCACGGCGACCTCAACTCGTGCGACGTGCATGCCAAGACATAGATGTGGTCCGCCAGCACCAAAGGCGACATGCGGGTTGGGATCGCGGGTGATGTCAAAAGAATTTGGACTTTCGAAAACATCTTCGTCGCGGTTTGCCGAACCATAGAACATCACTACGCGCTCTCCGGCCTTAATGCGTTGTCCGCGAATAGTCGTGTCTTCCATGACAGTCCGTTTGAAATGTGAAACCGGACTACTGAAGCGCAGCATTTCTTCGATCGCTGTGGCTAGGTGACCATCAAGGTTTGACACCAACTTTGCCCGTTGATCGGGATGATCAAACAACAGTTGCAATCCCGCGGCGAGCAAGTTGCGAGTTGTGTCTCCGCCAGCGTTGACGAGCAACAAGAAAAACCACTGAAATTCTTCATCGGTCAGGCGGTCGCCGTCAACTTCGGCATTCACCAAAATGGTGGCTAGGTCATCACCTGGAGTCTTGCGCTTAATGTCTGCCACTGATTGTCCGTACGCGAGCATCTCGCCGACAGCAGCCATCTTGACTTCGGCAGGAGCGACTGCATCATCGTTGGTGTGCATGATTTCGGTGAGGTCATAGAGTCGTTCACCGTCTTCACGAGGCATGCCCATTAATTCGGCAATTAAACCCGAGGGCAATCGGCCAGCGATTTCACTGACGAAGTCCAACGAATTCTTTTGTATTGCTGACTCAAGAATTTCGCGAGCGATTTCTTCAATGCGCGGACGAAGTAGCGGTGCATTCTTTGGTGTGAAGCCGCGCGAGACCAACAACTTGAATCGATCGTGTTGCGGTGGGTCCATATTGAGCATCATCAAACGTTGTGCATACAACCCCATCGGATCGGGGTCGGGCAACATGACTCCGGTTTCGTACGAACTAAAAATTTTCGGTGTTCGGCTGATGGCGCGGATATCTTCGTATTTAGTGATGGCCCAAAAACCAGGACCATCTGGTTCGTCATGCCAAAAGACCGGAGCATTGGCGCGCAGCCATTCGTACTGATCCCATGGATGTCCATGTCTGGCGAAGTACTCGGGATCAATGAGATTGATTGCTGGTGCCATTGTTTGACTCCTTAGTTTTCGCCAGGAAATGAATAGGTGACATCACTGAACTTGTCGCGGGCAAACATGTACAGCAATCGCAACGGTTCCGACCCAGTGTTGTGGGCGTAGTGCGCGAGGCCTTCAGGTATCCAGACGGCCGAGCCTTCACGAACGGCTGTCGCAGTTCCTTCAATGACAACGTCGCCCACGCCCGACAAAATGACGTAGATCTCGGTGGCGTCGTGCGAATGACCCCGAGGCGGGGGACTCGAACCAACCGGAACTTCGGCGATTCCGACGGTCATTTCGTTGGTCGCCGTGGCGTCGCCACCGAAGAGTTCCCACCAGCGAACTGAACCCCGCGTTGGGCTGGTCCATTCTTCGGTCGGACAGTCGCTGACATGGCGAACGACCACATGGCGAAAGACAGGAGATTCCATAGCCGAACCGTACCTCTTCCACGAGTTCAGCTCTCGATTATGTCTGACTGCTCGACACAATGGCAGACTGTTCACATGAGCAACACAACAATTGACGATGCCCTGAATCCAGTCGAAGCCGAGGCTTTCCGCGTGCAAGTTCGCGAGTTCCTGGAAAAGAATGCCTCAGGCATTGGCCGCCGCAGTGAAACATCGATTCAGATCGGCAAGACCTACCAAGCAGCATTGACCGAGGCTGGTTTAGCCGGTCTGGTGTACGGCAAAGAGCACGGTGGTGCCGGATTGACGCGGGCCCACGATCGCATCTATCGCGAAGAGTACGGCAAGTACCCTGACATGACATTTGAATTGACCATTAGCCATGGCATGTGCTTGCCGATGCTCAACCAGTTTGGCACTGAAGAACAAAAGCGTCAGTTCATGCCCGACAACATTGCGGCCCGCACAATGTGGTGTCAGATGTTCTCCGAGCCTGGTGCTGGCTCAGACGTCGCAAGTTTGCAGACCAAGGCCGAACTCGATGGTGATGAATGGGTGCTCAATGGTCAGAAAGTATGGACCACGCTTGCCCACGTGAGCGATTACGGAGTTGTGATTGCCCGCACCAACCCTGATGCTCCAAAGCACGCGGGTATCTCGATGTTCATCATCGACATGAAGGCACCCGGCGTTGAAATTCGTCCGATTCACCAGATCGACGGTGGAAGCCACTTCAACGAAATCTTCTTAACCGATGTTCGTACCCCGAAGTCTTGGTTGCTCGGTGAGTTGAACAACGGTTGGAACCAGGCGACTGCCATGCTCATGTTTGAGCGCGTCGCAATCGGAACTGGTTCGTCAAGCGGTGTTACTCATAACTTGGCCGATCGTTTGATCGATGTCGCTAAGAACAATGGCAAGTTGAGCGATCCGGTGATTCGCCAAGAACTCATGAAGCTCTATTGCGAAGAAACCTGCAAGTCGCTCGTTTCAATGCGTACTCGCGCCGAGATGAAGGCTGGAAAAGTGCCCGGTCCTGGTGGATCGCTTGGCAAGTTGCACGGTGCTGTCATTGCTCGTTTCAGCCGCCCCTTGATCAACCGCCTTGTCGGTGCAGATTGTGATGCATGGGAAGGTGAAGGCCGCGGTGAAAACTGGGCGCGCTACATCTTGTCGAGCTTCCAGTCGAACATCGCCGGTGGAACCGACGAGATCCAGCGCAACATCATTGGTGACCGCGTGCTTGGACTGCCCCGTGAACCAATGGTGGA
>WLMQ01000007.1 GCA_009700145.1 Actinomycetota bacterium | reverse complement strand
GAGGACGAGGACGACGACCTGGCTTAAGCCGGTCGTCCACAACTGATATGTATACACAACTAAGAAATGTCGCGTTAGTCGCGCACGTCGATCATGGAAAAACAACTCTCGTGGACGCTCTGTTGCGGGCAACCGGAACCTTCGCTGCTCACCAGGCGGTGGTCGATCGTGTCATGGACTCGAATGATCAAGAACGAGAGCGTGGAATCACCATTTTGGCTAAAGCCGCTTCGGTGATTTACAAAGACACCAAGATCAACTTGGTCGACACACCTGGTCACGCCGACTTTGGTGGAGAAGTTGAACGAGCACTCACAATGGTTGACGGCATTTTGTTGCTCGTTGATGCTGCTGAAGGCCCGCTTCCACAAACTCGTTACGTTTTGCAGAAGGCTCTTTCTTTGAACCTTCCAGCCATTGTGGTCATCAACAAGGTTGACCGTGGTGACGCTCGTGCTGAAGAAGTCCTCGACGAGGTCTACCAGTTGTTCATCGACCTCGAAGCCGACGACCACCACATTGACTTCTCAGTAGTTTCAGCAGTTGCTCGCGAAGGTCGAACCATGGTCGGTCTCGGAATGCCCGAACCCGATGCCGATCTTTCGGCGCTGCTCGACACCATCCTTGAGCGGATTCCTGCACCGGGCGGCGACGCGACTGCGCCGTTGCAGGCACTTGTCACCAACCTTGATGCCTCTGAATACCTCGGTCGGTTAGCAATCGGACGTATCTATCAAGGCGTGATGCGTAAAGGTGAAAACGTCGCGCTGCTTGAAGAAGAGTTCGCCGAAGGACAACCGCCGTTGAAGCGTCGTCTCTCACAATTGATGGCGTATATGGGCGTTAGTCGAGTCGAAGTTGATGAACTTCGAGCCGGAGACCTTTTCGTCGTCGCTGGCTTCCCAGAAGTCGAAATTGGCGACACGATTGCTTCTGCCGAAACTCCGTTAGCGCTTCCTCGTCTAACCGTTGACGAGCCAGTGCTACGCATGACCTTTGGCGTGAACACATCGCCATTCGCTGGCCGTGACGGCAAGTACCTCACCAGCCGCCACTTGATTGACCGCTTGCGTAAAGAAATTCTTGGCAACGTTTCGATTAAGTTGCACGAAACTGATTCGGCTGACGTCATGGAAGTTGCTGGCCGTGGTGAATTGCAGTTGGCCGTGTTGATTGAAGGAATGCGACGTGAAGGCTTTGAACTTCAAGTGAGCCGCCCCGAAGTTATTACCAAAGAAGTCAACGGTAAAAAGTTTGAACCTCTCGAACGCGGTGTCTGTGACGTCCCCGACGAATATGTCGGCGCAGTGACTCAGGCTTTGGCTCCTCGCAAGGGTCGTGTCACCGATTTACGCTCAGGTGACCCCGGTCGCTCGGTCATCACCTTTGAGTGCCCAAGTCGTGGTCTCATTGGTTTCCGTTCACTCTTGATGACCACAACTCGCGGAACCGCGATGTTGCACCAAAACCACGCTGGTTGGATGCCGTGGTGCGGCGAACTTCCTCATCGTCTAGGCGGAGCAATGATCGCCGACCGCGAAGGAATGATCACTGCCTATGCGTTGGACAACTTGCAACTTCGTGGAGAACTCTTCGTCGAACCAGGTGGGAAGACGTACGAAGGAATGGTCGTTGGTGAAAGTACTCGTGGCGATGAAATGGTCGTCAACGCAGTTCGCGCCAAGGAAAAGAACAACATCCGTACTCACAGTCACGACGATGGTGTCAAGCTTGCGGCTCCTCGTATTCACACGCTTGAAACAGCGATTGAATGGATTGGCGATGACGAACTCGTCGAAGTGACGCCGAAAGCGATTCGCGTTCGTAAGCGTTACCTCAACCCTGAAGACCGCAAGAAAGCCTTCAAGAAAGCCAACTAGTTAGCCAACTAGTTATTTGCTCTTCTTCTCCGTCAAAACGGGGTGGGGAAGAGCAACTGCAGTTGGACGCTCAAGGGCTTCAACCAAAAGGTCGTAGACCTTTGCGCCAACTGATTCAATGATCTCTTCTTTGAGGTACTTATAGACCGGCTCTTTGCCGACAAATGCATCAGAGTTGTCGGTGCACCACCAATGCAGGTCTGTTCCACCGTCGCCCCAGTCACGGCGTTTCCATTCACGCACAACTGTGTTGACCCAACCATTGGTATCGGTGTGGTACTCAAGACGTAGCGGAAGTTGCCAACACACATTGGGCTTCCAATCGAGTGGTCGTTCGCCCGCTTCTGTTGCTGCGATGTGGAATGCACATCCTGCACCACCTTCAAAACCAGGACGATTCAAAAAGATGCAAGCCCCATCGACTCGACGAGTCACGGTGTCACCTTCTTTGTTCTTTTTGAGGAAACCTTTTTTCTTAGACTTGTCTTTCATTTGCCAATTTTTGTCGGTGAGACGAACAACAGCCTTCACGACATTGGCAACGTCGTCTTCATCGACGAAGTGAGCGCCTTCTGAGCAACATCCTTGATTAAGTTCTGGGGAAGCAACGTCCAAGATTCCCTGGCATCCTTCTCCAAAAATGCATTTCCAGGAGGAACGCATAAAGGTTGCATCAAAGATCCACGACCTTTGTTCTTTCGGATCTTCAAACGACAACATTTCGTGCAAATCTTCATGACGACCCGACAACCCAGTCACTGGGATCGCTTTGCGCTTGGTAACTGCGGTTGATTTGGATGATTTTTCTTTGGCTGAGTTACTCACACGAATAGGTTATGCCAATAACCCTTATTCCCACGATGAACCTTGGGTATCATTTCGGGGTCATGTCTCCGCAACCTCCCCGCACCGCCAACGAACTGCGCTCGGCCTTCACCCAGTTTTTCGCCGATCGTCAACACACTCCAATAGCTTCAGCCAGCCTCATTCCTCACGATCCCACAGTTCTATTCACTGTGGCTGGCATGGTGCCTTTCAAGCCGTACTTCGTCGGTGATGAAGTGCCGCCGTACAGCAGAGCAGCGACAGTCCAGAAATGTGCTCGTGCAGGCGGCAAGCACAATGACCTTGATGATGTCGGTCGTACCAAACGGCACTTGGTGTTCTTCGAGATGTTGGGCAACTTCTCATTTGGTGACTACTTCAAAGAGTCAGCAATTCCCTGGAGCTGGGAGTTCGTGACCGAAAATCTCGGGTTTGACGGAGATCGAATTTGGGTAACCGTTCACACCAGCGACGACGAAGCCGAAGCAATGTGGCACGAGCAAGTCGGCGTCCCGATGAATCGCATTCAGCGGCTAGGAGACAAAGACAACTTCTGGCAAATGGGCGACACCGGTCCATGTGGTCCGTGTTCTGAATTGCATATTGATCGTGGACCCGAGTTCGGTCCCGACGGAGGTCCATTGAACGATCCGCACGGCGATCGATTCATGGAGTTTTGGAACTTAGTGTTCATGCAGTACAACCAAGCTCCCGACGGCACTCGCACACCACTTCCTAAGCCTTCAATTGACACTGGCGCTGGACTCGAGCGCATTTTGGCTTTGGTGCAAGGAAAAGACAGCGTGTGGGAGACCGACGCAATTTTCCCCATCGTTGAAGCTGCTCAATCGGTGACTGGGGCAACCTACAAGATTGGTGATTACGAAGATCGTTCCAGTTTCTCGCTTCGCGTGCTCGCCGAACATGCTCGTTCAAGCACCATGCTCGTCGGCGATGGAGTCTTCCCATCGAACGAAGGACGGGGTTATGTGCTCCGGCGTATCATTCGACGTGCGGTGCGCCATGCGTATTTGCTCGGCACCGAAAAGCTCGTGATGCCATCACTCGTTGAAACGGCCATCGCCACCATGGGCCAGGCGTACCCTGATGTCATTGCACAAAAAGACTTCATTATGGGAGTGCTCACTAAAGAAGAAGAGCGCTTTCGTCAAACACTCAAAACTGGTCTGTCGATTCTTGAGGACGAACTTCAGTTGGCGGCCAAATCGAACAAGGTGTTGTCGGGCTCAACAGCCTTCTTATTGCATGACACGTACGGTTTCCCGCTTGAGGTCACTGAAGAAATTGTGAATGAACGCGACCTGGCGATTGATATTGAAGGTTTCAACACCGAAATGAATCAGCAACGTCAGCGCGCGAAGGCCGCCCGCAAGGGTGGAGAGGTTGATTCACATCGCCACGATATGTATCGCGAAGTCATGGAAGAATTCGGCACCACAGAATTTGTCGGCTACGAAAGCGATTCATGTGAGGCCAAAATATTGGCCATTGTTCCTGACGATGACGGAACCTTTGATCTGTTCCTTGATCGCACACCGTTCTATGCCGAAAGTGGAGGTCAGGTCGGTGACACAGGCTTTATTCAGTCTGGATCCAATCGCTACGAAGTTATCAACACGACTTTTGCTTTGCCAGGACTACGTCGCCATCAGTGTCGAGTTATTTCAGGAATTTTGATGATCAATCAAAGTGTCAGTGCCGACATCGATGCCTCACGTCGGCTAGCCATTCGTCGTCACCACACTGCAACTCACATTTTGCATTGGTCGCTTCGCCAGGTTCTCGGCGATCACGTGAAGCAAGCAGGCTCACTCGTTGATGATGAACGATTGCGTTTTGACTTCAGTCATTACGACGCCGTGTCAGAGGACGAACTTTTGCGTATCGAAGAACTAGCCAACAGTCTCACGTTGTCAAATGAGCCAGTTGATTCAACTGAGTCTTCAAAAGATGAGGCGCTTGCCAAGGGAGCGATCGCATTCTTCGGTGACAAATACGGAGACCGAGTGCGCGTCCTTTCTGCTGGTCCCTCAGTTGAATTGTGCGGCGGCACCCATGTTTCAGCAACCGGTGATATTGGAATCATAAAAGTGATTTCTGAAGGTTCAGTTGGCGCCA
Organism: Actinomycetota bacterium; assembly: GCA_009700145.1. GTDB lineage: Bacteria > Actinomycetota > Acidimicrobiia > Acidimicrobiales > Ilumatobacteraceae > Casp-actino8. The sequence goes on along the minus strand of WLMQ01000007.1, from coordinate 26,879 downwards.
ATTTGCGTCGCATCGAAGCAGTCGCTGGAACTCGCACATTAAATCTCTTGCAGCACGACCGTCGCCTGATTGCCGATGCTGCACGTCTCGTCGGTTCAGGCCCCGACGATTTAATGATTGGAGTTCAACGCAAGGTCGATGACATCAAGGGACTGCAAGACGAGAACAAAACCTTGCGCTCTCGTTTGGCCATCACCGCCGCATCAACGCTTGCAGCCGACGCCGTTGACGGAATAGTGATTGCCCAAGTCGATGACTTGACTCCTGGAGATCTACGAGAACTCACAATTGCCGTTCGTCATCAGCCCAATGTTCATACGGTTGTGCTCATCGGTGTCTCGCCTGGTGGAGGAGTTTCACTAGTTGGCGCTGTTGATGCTGCAAGTGGAAAGAATGCCGCGCAGTTGATTAGTTCGGCGGCCAAAGCAGTCGGCGGAGGTGGCGGAGGTAAAGGCGATATCGCCACCGCTGGTGGAAAGAATCCCGAAGGTATTCCCGAGGCTCTTCGATTAGCGCAGGAGGCGGCTCGCAGCTAATGCGCGCCATCGGACTCGATCTCGGCACAAAGCGCATCGGCGTCGCAGTCAGTGATTTTTCGGGCACTATTGCAAGTCCTCATTCGGTGATTTATCGCAGTAAGTCAGTTCGTCTTGATCATCAAAAAATTCTTGACTTGGTTATTGAAGAAGAGGCTGAGATCGTTGTCGTTGGTCTGCCTCTATTGATGTCAGGGGAGCACGGTACTGCAGCAAAAGCCGCCACCACAGAAGCTCGTCGACTCAGTACGGTTCTGTCTGTGCCGGTAGAAATGTTTGATGAGCGAATGACGACCGTCGCAGCCGATCGGGTATTGAAAGAAGCCGAGCTCAGTGCAACTGCTCGTCGTCAATTCGTCGACAAAGTTGCCGCTGCCATCATGTTGCAGGCGTGGCTCGAAAGACGTCGCAACTCATGAGTAGCGATACTCCATCAGGCAACGAATTCACGAAAGACCCCTATCAGGTCCTTCCCAAAATTCGTGTCGCTATGTCTGCAAATGGCACGTCCCTGAACAGAAAAATCGTCAACCGCTTAGCACTCGGTCTCGTTGCAGTGCTCGCTGTCGTATCTGTTGCTTACGGTGGATATCAATATTGGTATTTGCGACAAGTTAACCCACCTGGAGACCCTAGCGCAGCAGAGATTTTTACAGTAACCGAAACTGATGATCTGGTGTCAATGAGTAAGCGCCTCGAACAAGAAGGCTTTATCGTCAACGATTCAGTTTTTCGTTCGTACGTCTCATCAAAAGGCGGACTAGAAGTGGCGGCTGGTTTCTACACGTTGAAGCCTCATGATCACGTGGGAAATATTCTGCGAGTTTTGCGAACACCTCCAAACGAAACCGTCACAAAGGTCACTTTTCCAGAAGGTTTTACTTTGGAACAAATGGCACAACGGATTGGTGAAGTTGTGAAGTCGGTTAAAGAATCGGATTTTCTCACCAAGACTGGTGACACAGTCACCGAGATTTCAGCGGTCCGTTCGGTGTATCAACCAGATGCAGTCAGTTCTCTGGAGGGTTTGCTCTTTCCTGACACATACCTCATCAGTGGCGATCAAACCGCTACACAAGTGGCCCAACAGATGCTCAAGCTGATGGAGCGCGTGGGGAGACAAGAGGGACTTGATGATTCAATCAATACCGTTGGTCTGAGCCCCTACGAGGTTTTAACGATCGCCTCAATCATTGAACGAGAAGCCAAAGTCCCTGAGGATCGAGCGAAAATTTCACGGGTGATATACAACCGCCTCTCACTCGGCATGCCACTTGAGGTCGACGCCACCCTTTTGTACAAGCAGAATCCAGATATACCATTTGTGGAATTAAAGGCTATTGACAGCCCGTATAACTCGTATCTCTATCCCGGGTTACCGCCGACACCGATTGCCAACCCAGGTCGCGCGGCGATCAATGCTGCGCTGAATCCTGCTCCAAATCCTTCATCGGGCGACCCTATTTGTCGTGAAATTACTGACGGGTCACCTTGCTTGTATCTCTATTATGTGTTGTCCGACAAAGATGGACATCATAAGTTCGCTGCAACATTGACCCAACATCAAGCCAACGTTCAAGCAGCGATCATTGCAGGAGTTCTCTGAAATGACATCGACTCAAGAAAGTTTTGAACTCGCGCTGAGCGGGAAACGCATTTCTTCTAATACATCATTCGCGGCCGTCATTGGCGATCCCGTCAAACACAGCTTGTCACCGGTCATTCATAACGTTGGCTTCCATTCCCTGGGAATTGATTGGGTCTATGTCGCCTGCGAAGTCAAAGAAGGCGAGGCTCAGTCAGCCCTAGATGCGATGAAGGCTTTGGGGCTTCGGGGACTCTCAGTAACAATGCCCCACAAAATCGCGATCGCATCTTTGGTTGATTCAGTGAGTTCAGCGGCACAGGCTTTGCACAGTGTCAACACCGTCGAGGTTGCCACAGACGGTTCATTGGTAGGTCACAGCACCGACGGTGACGGTCTTGTCGCAAGCCTCGTAGAACAAGGCGTCGCCGTTGACGGCAAAACGATTTTGATTCTCGGAGCAGGGGGAGCCGCGCGGTCGGTGATCGATGCACTTCAGCGTCATGCATGTCGACAGATCTTTGTTGTCAACCGTTCACTTGATCATGCGCAGACTGCAGTCACGTTGGCTCCATCGATAGCCCAGGCAATCTCGATTGCGGATATAGCAGCACTTACTGAAGCAGCAGCGAATAGCGACATCATCATCAACGCCACCAGTGTGGGCATGATCAAAGGTTCCGAAATTGTGTCCAAAAATGTATTGGTGAGCCCGATCGCTGTTGATCTCATTCGTCCCGATCACATCGTGATGGATTTGGTGTATCACCCCATCGAAACCGAACTTTTGCGTCAAACCCGTCACCGCGGAGCCCTAGGAATTGATGGCCTCGGCATGCTGGTGCACCAAGCGGCTCTTCAACAACAGATCTGGACTGGTCTTGTGCCCGATGTGTCCGATATGTACCAAGCAGCATTACAGGCTCTTGCGTAAGACAGCGGTAAACTGACTTTCAATGTTGCGCTACCTCACCGCCGGCGAGTCCCATGGTCAAGCCTTAGTCGTTATCGTCGAAGGTCTGCCTGCGGGATTGCCCATCACCGTTGAAGATATTCAGATCGAATTGTCACGGCGCCGTCTTGGTTATGGACGTGGACCACGTCAAAGGTTCGAAAAGGACGAGGTCACTTTGGTGGGTGGTGTACGTCATGGGCGAACTATCGGTTCACCCGTTGCCATTGAAATCAAAAACAGTGAATGGTTCCGCTCAGACAAGTGGCACAAAGAAATGGACCCAGCACCCGGAGCCACCGCCGATCCATTGACAAAGGTTCGACCTGGCCACGCCGATCTCGCTGGTATGCAGAAGTACGGCTTCACTGATGCCCGCGATGTGCTTGAACGTGCGAGCGCTCGCGAGACTGCTGCTCGAGTTGCCGCAGGAGCCTTAGCAAAGGCCCTGTTGCGCACAATCGGCGTCGAGGTCATCTCACATGTGATATCGATGGGCACAGCCAGATCAGATGGCAGTCATCGGCCGGCACCAACTGATCTCAATCAAGTTGACGAATCGCCCGTCCGCAGTTTTGATACGGATGCTGGCGAACGAATGGTTGCAGAAATTGAGCAGGCTGCTAAAGAGGGCGACTCACTCGGTGGCATCGTTGAAGTTCTTGCCTACGGTGTACCCGTTGGACTTGGTTCACATGTGCACTGGGATCGCAAAATCGATGCATTACTTGCTCAAGCAATCATGAGCATCCAAGCAGTTAAGGGCGTTGAAATCGGCGATGGTTTTGAAGTTGCAACACGTCGCGGCAGCAATGGTCACGACCCCATCCATTGGGACGCAGCAACCGAGAGTTTTGTTCGCACCGGAACTCTCGCTGGTGGAACCGAAGGCGGCATTACAACTGGTGAACTACTCGTTGTACGCGCTGCTATGAAGCCACTCGCCACGCTTAATAAGCCCACGTTGCCCACCGTTGACGTGATCACCAAAGAAGCGGGCGTCTCGTTCAAAGAACGCACCGACGTCACTGCGGTCCCGGCCATGGGCGTCGTAGCCGAAACAATGGTGGCTTTGGTTCTGGCAGCCGAGGCGCAACGTAAATTTGGTGGCGACTCTGTTGCCGAATTCGTTCGCAACGCCAAGTCGGCGACTCAACCTTTATGAACTCACCGACTTCACCAGCACCCCACTTGGTGTTAGTAGGTCTGATGGGTACCGGCAAGAGCACAGTCGGTCGTCGTATTTCTCATAAATTGGGCTGGGAATTTCTGGATACCGACGACGAGATCTGCCGAATGACTGGACGTTCGGTGCGCCAGATCTTTGAAGCGGATGGCGAGGATTTCTTTCGCCAATTAGAACACGATGTCCTCACAAACGCATGGCAACTTCCCACCCCTCATGTCATTGCAGGCGCTGGAGGAATTGTTCTTCGTGCCGACAATCGTGAATTGTTAAAGACCGCACAGCACGTGATCTGGCTGAATGCACCTTTGCCTGTCTTGGTTGCACGGATCGGACAGCGAGCGGCTAACGGTGACGGTCATCGGCCATTGATCGATGGCAATCCGGCCGAAAGACTGCAAAAATTGTATGTTGATCGCGAAAGTCTGTACCGCGAAGTTTCAACTATTGAAATTGATGTGGAAGGCTTACAAGTTGAAGAAGTCATTGTGAAAGTTTTAAATGAGACTGGATTAGAGGCGAACTCATGACAACTCATCGCATTGACATCCGACTTCCTGGTCGGGAGTACCCAGTTCTGATTGGCCATGGCGTTCAGCAGCAAATTGAACAGTTTCTTCCGGCCATGGCTCGCAAAGCCATCATCATTACTCAACAAGGAATTCCAGCAAATCTTGCACTTCCGATTGAATCAAAAACGGTGATCATCGGTCAGGGTGAGTCGATCAAGTCGCTCGAGACAATTGAATCTTTGAGCCAAGAGTTCGCCAACATCGGTATTACTCGCAATGATGTGATTATCGGAGTCGGCGGGGGAATGGTGACCGACATTGCCGGATTCGCTGCGGCAACATGGCACCGCGGCACACCTGTCATTCATGTGGCCACTTCGTTGTTGGCGATGGTCGATGCGGCCATTGGTGGCAAGACCGGTGTCAACCTTCCTCAAGGGAAAAACCTTGTCGGTGCATTTTGGCAACCGAGTGCAGTCTTTTGTGATCTCGACTTTCTCGCGACATTGCCAGAACGAGAGTTGCGTTGCGGACTCGGCGAAGTTGCCAAGTACCACTTCTTAACGGGTGACGACCTGTTGGCATTGAGTCTCGATGAGCGGGTCGCACGTTGTGTGGGCATTAAAGGTTCTTTCGTCGAACAAGATGAACGTGAATCAGGCAAACGAGCTTTCCTCAATTACGGACACACCTTGGCTCACGCTCTCGAAACGGTAGGAAATCACCAACTGGCTCATGGGGAGGCCGTCGCGATTGGTTTGATCTTTGCCGCCCGGTTAGCGCGTGCTCTAGGACGAATTGACGATTCACGAGTCGACTATCACGAACTAGTTGTCGGTCAGACCTACTCGCTACAAACCCGCATGCCCAAAGGTCTTGATGTTGATCAACTCATGGCCGCCATGGCACGCGATAAGAAAGCTCTCAATGGTTTGACCTTTATCTTGGACTCGCCACAAGGTCTCGAAATTGTCGCCAATATCTCGGCTGATGTGGTGCGCGCTGAACTCATAAGTTTTAGCCAGGCGTAAAGTAGCCAATCTGGCTCGAGTCGAGCGGGTATCGTCATCAATGTGGGAATCATCCTTTTACTTCACGGTCCGAACCTCAACCTGTTAGGACAACGAGAACCCGAGATCTACGGCACGGCGACTCTCGCCGATTACATTTCGAGCGTTTCTCAATGGGCGAGTCAAGCAGGTTTCACTCTTGAAGATTTTCAAACGAACCATGAAGGCCAACTCGTTGACGCCATACATACGGCTCGTGATCGAGTCGACGCAATCATTATCAACGCCGGAGCATTTACACATTACGCGTGGAGCATTCATGATGCTCTCGCCACGTTCGCGGGCCCTGTCATTGAGGTTCACATATCGAATCCGAACGCTCGTGAACCTTGGCGCCACGCCAGTGTGATTGCCCCAGTAGCCAACGGCTCCATTGCTGGCCTCGGAATGATGGGATATGAACTCGCCGTCAACGCAGTCGCGCGACTTCTTAAGTGAAATAACAATGACCGCACAAATATCTTCGGCGCGTGCTGAGAGATTATTTGGAGTTCTCAGTCAGGGAACCTCATCTTCTTGTTTGATCACCGATCTCTCAGATATTCGATGGCTCACTGGGTTCTCTGGTTCGCATGCGTGGTTAGTCATACATGCAAACAAATTGTCCCTCATCACTGACGGTCGTTATACCGAACAGGCCCGCGCAGAGATTGATGTGCATCAAGCCAACGTTGACGTCATTGAATGTCGCACACAAGCCGCCATGATTGCGACAACCAAGTCGCTGTCCCAGGGTGCTTCGGAGATTCAGTTTCAAGATTCGGACATGTCGCATCAACTTTTTTGTTTACTTCAGACCGAGCTCAATGCTGCATTGGTGCCACTTGATGCTTCCGGCAAATTTCTTCGTCGCTTTAAAGATGAAACCGAAATCAAGATCATCGAATCGGCCTGCCGGATCGCCGACCAAGCCCTCACTCAGTGCCGTGGTTTACTTTCACAGGGCCTGTGCGAAGGTGATGTTCGCGACGAGCTCGACTACGCGATGCGCAAATTAGGGGCCGACGGACCTTCATATGACACCATCGTGGCCAGCGGACCCATTAACGCTGCTCGACCTCACCATCATCCGACCACGACCAAGATTGAAGACGGCCATACCGTCATCATCGACGTGGGAGCCCTCGTCGCGGGCTATCACTCAGATATGACCCGTTCTTTCGTCATCGGGCCGATGAGCGTCGAACAATCCGAGTGGTACGAAGCGGTTCGAGCATCGCAGCAGGCAGGAATTGCAGTGTGTCGACCAGGTATTCAGGCATCTGAGGTTGACGCAGCGTGCCGAAAAGTTCTGATTGAGGCCGGTCTTGACCAATATTTCACTCATGGAACCGGGCATGGGGTTGGCCTCATGATCCATGAAGAACCCTTCATAAATTCATCGGCTACAGCGATTCTTCAGCCAGGAGACGTCGTGACTGTCGAACCTGGGCTCTATCGTGGGGGGTTCGGCGGTTTCCGTGTTGAAGATCTCGTGGTCATCACCGAACATGGTTGCCGAATTTTGAACACATCTCCCAAGGATCCAATATGCCCGCCATTACAACTAACGACCTAAAAAACGGCATCACGCTGCAACTTGATAATGGTTTATTTACCGTCATCGAATTTCAGCATGTCAAGCCCGGCAAAGGTGGAGCTTTCGTGCGCACCAAATTGCGCAATCTCAAAACGGGCAACGTTTTAGAAAAGACATTCAACGCTGGTATTCGTGTCGAGCAGGCCATGCTCGAAAAGAAAGACATGCAGTTCTTGTACCGCGACGGTGACGACTATGTGTTTATGGACACCGAATCGTACGACCAAATCAACGTTGCACCAGTTGCGCTCGGAGACGCTGCTGACTACATCATCGAATCAATGATCGCCATCATTGCAACGCACAACACCGAGATCGTTTCGGTTGAAATTCCAGCTTCCGTCGAACTGCTGATTGCCAATACCGAACCCGGTATCCAGGGTGACCGTGTTTCTGGCGCTCGTAAGCCCGCTGAGTTGCAAACAGGTAAGACCATTCAGGTCCCGTTGTTCGTGAACATTGGTGACAAAGTCAAGGTCGATACTCGTTCAGGCGAATACTTGACGCGAGTCTGATCATGGCTTCTCGCCGATCGCGTTCGTCGCATGTCGATTCTCGTTCACAATCTCGTGAACGAGCATTAACCCTGTTGTATGAAGCAGATACCAAAAATCTAGACGGCCATTCAGTCCTTGCCGGGTTAGTTGAAAATCCCGATCAAGTGACGGCCTTAATAGTTCGCGGCGTTGCCGATTTAGCAACGGAAATCGACCAACTAATTATTAAGCACGCCGATGGTTGGACGATTGAACGTATGCCGTGTCTGGATCGCAATATTTTACGGATGGCAACCTTTGAATTGTTGAAGCGCGTCGATATTCCCAAAGCAGTCATTCTGGATGAAGCGGTCGAACTAGCAAAGACTTTCAGCACTGATGACTCTGGTCGGTACGTCAATGGTGTGCTCTCAGCGATTGCTAAAGAAATTCGCGCAAGTTAAAAGCGTTCTCGCGCGTCAGTCGTGATGAGTTGTTTCAGGCCAAGCACTTTTGCCGTTGGCGGCATCGGCGACATTTGCCAAGGTAAAACCAGCGAGGTGTTCACGCATGTGGTCACCGGTGTGATTCCAAATGGCTAACAAAACGCACTGGCCTTCATGGTCGCATGACCCGTCCTGATGGGGTTCACCAAAGTCACCCAAAGTGATTGGACCATCAACAGCCGAAATGATGTCGTTCAAGCGAATTTCTTCGGGGGTTCGCGCCAAGGTGTATCCGCCACCGACTCCACGCTTTGACTTCACTAGTCCAGCACCCTTGAGCGCCAGCAAGATTTGTTCAAGATAAGGCTGCGGAAGTCCGGTGCGCTCGGCGATATCGCGGACCGAAGTTGGACCAGGTTCTCCGGCATGCAAAGTTAGTGACAACAAAGCTCGACAGGCATAGTCACCCCTAGTTGAAACACGCACAGTGTCATCGTAGGAGGTCGAGACCCTCTTCATACGAATTAACGCTTCATCGCTTCCATAAACACCTCGCAACACTGAGAGGAAATAGAGCCGCAATGTAGGCTTTTTGCTCTCGGTTGGTGAAAGATAGAGACATGATCCCGAAGCCCAACATTCCCGACTACTCGGGCGCAAACTTGACCGGAATCATGCCTGGATGTCTCTTGTCGAGCCCTGGCCAACGACCTGCGTGGTTTCCTCAGCCTCTACAGGCTGCTGATCGAATCGTTTTGTTGGTCATTGATGGCCTCGGTTACGAGCAGTTGCAGCGCCACGCCCACCTCGCACCACATGTGACAGCAATGGTGGGTGGAGCAATTACGACGATCGCTCCAAGTACCACAGCAAGCGCCCTCACCAGTCTCGTCACTGGCTCCACGCCAGCCGAACACGGCATCGTGGGATACCGCATGGATATGGGTGACTCCATCATGAATTCACTGCGGTGGTGGTCAGATACACGTGATCTGCGCCAAATACATCCGCCAGCAACAGTGCAACCAATTCCACCATTCGCCGGGATGTCGATTCCAGTGGTCAGTCGCGCCGAGCTTGAAGGAACAGCATTCACCGAGGCACATTTACGGGGGAGTCGCCCCTGTGGGTGGCGTGCGGCGAGTTCAATCGTGGCGCAATGCGCACAGTTGATTAAAGCGGGAGAAAAGTTTGTCTATGCCTATTACGACGGCATTGACAAGATCGCCCACGAACGCGGATTCGGGCCGTATTACGACGCAGAAATTACTGCGACTGATTGGCTGGTCGGTGCACTTCTCGAAGCATTGGCAAGTGGAACCACGTTGGCAATCACAGCCGATCACGGTCAGGTGCAAGTCGGCAACAATGTGGTGCATCTGTCAGATGACATCAAGGATTTATTGCATCATCAATCTGGTGAAGGTCGTTTTCGTTGGTTGCATGCCAAACGAGGTCATCAAGATGATCTTGTCAAAGCAGCGACCGATGCGTACGGAGATATCGCGTGGATCGCCTCACGGGAACAAATCGTTGAGGAAGCCTGGCTCGGACCCGCACGTGGGGGTCAGATGTCAGAACAAGTCAAACGCCGTCTCGGCGATGTTGCCCTCGTACCGTTTACAGATACGACATTTGATGATCCTTTAGATTCGGGGCCGTTTAGTTTGGTGTGTCGCCACGGTTCGTTAACCAGTGATGAAATGTTTATTCCTTTTCTCGCCCAAACGGTCTGAAATACGTCGCAAAATGATCCCGACCACGGCGGACTCTCAGGAACTTACCTCTAGGTCACTGCTACTGTTCCTGAACCACATCGTTGAGATTTGGATTGATGAGATTTGGTTCCCGAATTGGTCGGGTTCCACCGAGCCGTAAGGAGGTTGGTGTTGGGCGACTCTTTCACCCATCTCCATGTTCACACCGAGTTTTCGATGCTCGATGGTGCCGCCAAACTTGATGAACTCGTCGCCAAAGCGGTCGCCGATGGCCAGCCTGCCCTCGGAATGACCGATCACGGAAATATGTACGGCGTTCTCGACTTCTATAAAGAGTGTCGCGCTCAGGGAGTCAAGCCGATTATTGGTACCGAGGCCTACATGGCCTACGAGACTCGTTTTGAACGACCAAGTCGACGTGGCCAAATTGATGACTCAGGCGGTGATACTGAGGGCGGACGCAAGTTGTATTACCACCTCACATTGCTTGCTGAAAGCAATATCGGTTACAAGAACCTCATTAAATTGTCGAGCCTGGCTTTTCTAGAGGGTTACTACTACCAACCCCGAATGGATTGGGAACTGCTTGAGAAATACCACGAGGGTCTGATTGCCACGACCGGTTGTCTCGGTGGCCATGTATTGCAAGCACTTTTGAAAGACGATTACAAAGACGCCAAAATCAAGGCCGCCCGTTTACAAGAAATTTTCGGCAAAGACAATTTGTTCGTTGAAATTCAAGATCATGGTCTTGCGGCGCAAACCAAAACAAATCCACAGTTACTGCAGATCGCCCAAGAAATTGGCGCTCCAGTGATCGCAACAAATGATTCGCACTATGTGCATCGCCATGACAGCGACGCCCACGACGCCTTGCTCTGTGTTCAAACCAACTCAATGATTAACGACCCAAAGCGTTTTCGCTTTGAAGGCACCGAGCATTACCTCAAAACATCAAATGAGATGCGTTATGTCTTTCGCGAAGTTCCTGAAGCCTGTGACAACACACTGTGGATCGCCGAACGCGCTGATGTCACAATTGAATTCGGAAAACCACAACTACCCAATTTTAAAATTCCTCCTGGCTTCGCCGATGACGCAGCGTACCTAGATCACCTCACCCGTGAAGGCGCCAAACGTCGTTGGGGTGACAAACTTGCTCCTTCGGTCATTGAGCGACTCGCATACGAAACCAAGGTCATTTGCGATATGGGGTTTGCGTCGTATTTCTTGATCGTGTGGGACCTCATTCGATATGCCAAAGAACAAGACATTCGTGTCGGTCCTGGTCGCGGATCCGCTGCTGGTTGCGCAGTTGCTTACTGCTTGGGTATCACTGAGATTGACCCCATTCGTTACGACTTACTCTTTGAAAGATTCTTGAACCCCAGCAGAATTTCAATGCCCGATATCGATATGGATTTTGACTCCAGGTATCGCGAACAAATGATTCATTATGCGACTGACACCTACGGCCGTGAACACGTTGCGCAAATCATCACGTTCGGAACCATCAAAGCGCGAAACGCAGTACGCGATGCGGCTCGAGTTCTCGGCCATCCATACGCAGTTGGCGACAAACTTGCTAAAGCCATGCCACCGCTTGTCATGGGTCGAGACACTCCGCTCAAATATTGCCTCGAGCTTGATCCCAAGTACAAAGAGGGATATCACGCCGCTCAAGAACTTCGCGACATCTACGAGTCCGAAGAAGATATGCGGCAAGTGATTGATGTTGCCAAAGGACTAGAGGGTTTGAAACGATCCACGGGTATCCACGCGGCTGCAGTGGTGATTTCCAAGGAACCACTCACGGAGTATCTACCCCTGCAACGCAAGCCTGAGGCCGGCAAGCCCATCGAGGAATCGCAAGTAACAACTCAGTTCGAAATGCACGGTGTTGAATCTCTCGGACTATTGAAGATGGACTTTCTTGGTTTGCGCAACTTAGACGTCCTTTCCGACGCGATGGCTTTAATCCGTCTCGCTGAGCCCGATTTTGATATCGACGCTATTCCGATTGACAATAAGAAGACTTTCGAATTGTTGTCGCGGGGCGACACCATTGGTGTTTTCCAGCTTGAGTCACCGCCGATGCAACAGCTGCTACGCGCCATGGCACCGACAAGTTTTGAAGACGTGTCAGCTGTGATCGCTTTGTATCGACCAGGACCAATGAGCGTCAACATGCACTACGACTTTGCTGATCGCAAAAATGGTCGTAAGAAAGTCGAGTACTTCCATCCCGATGCCGAAGAAGTACTTGGCGACACGTTCGGTCTCATGATCTACCAAGAAAGCGTGATGCGCGTTGCGCAACGATTTGCCGGGTATTCGTTAGCCGAAGCCGACAACTTACGAAAGGCGTGCGGCAAGAAAGAACGCGCCCTCATGGAGAAAGAACGCTCCAAGTTTGAAGAGGGTTGTGAGACCTCTGGATACGGCGCCATTCTCGGTAAGCAGCTCTTCGATATCATCGAAAACTTCGCTGACTATGCCTTCAATAAGAGTCACTCGTTTGGCTACGGCTACATCTGTTACCAAACTGCATTCCTCAAAGCGAATTATCCAGTCCAATATTTCGCAGCGATGCTCACAAGCGTCAAAGACAATCTCGACAAGGCCGCTGGTTATCTCGTTGATGCGAGAACCGGCGGAATTACTGTTGGTCCACCCAACATCAATGTTTCTGACGTTGACTTCACGCCTCAAGTTGAAGAGCGGATCATTCACTTCGGACTCTCTGCGATCAAAGGCGTTGGTCAAGCCATTTGTGCACGAATTGTTGCCGAACGACATGCCAATGGACCATTTGATTCTTTCCATGATTTCGCGATGCGTGTTCCCACTGATTGTCTCAACAAGAAAGCAGTTGAATCATTCATCAAAGCCGGGGCCTTCGACAGCATGGGACATCCGCGCCAAGGTCTGATGGCGGTCTATGAAAACATCGTGGATGACACAGTGTCACGTCGGGCCGAAGCCGATCAAGGAGTCATGAGTCTCTTCGATGCCATCGACACCGATTCTGATCCTTCCTTCGATCTCGACATTCCTATTCCTGACAACGAATACGACAAGTCAGTCAAATTGAAGTTTGAAAAGGAAATGCTCGGTTTGTACATCAGCGACCACCCACTATTCGGTCACGAGTCATCTTTAAACAAACATTCCACCACCACTACTGCAATGTTGGCCGAAGCCGAGAATGGTTCCATTTGGACTTTGGCAGGAATTATTACCAAGGTCGAACGTAAGGTCACCAAAAAGGGTGATCCGATGGCCATCGTGCATCTCGAAGATTTGTATGGGGGAGTTGAACTCACCGTGTTCACGAAAACGTTGCAGACGCACGGGCACAAGATTGTTGATGAAGCAATTATTTCGGTGAAGTGTCGCGTCAATCGACAAGATGATCGCATCAGCATCGCCACGATGGAGATCACCCCGTTGCAACTATCCAACCGCGAACCCGAACTTCGCTTGAACTTGCCCGCTGTTGCCCTCGATCCAGAAAATGTGGCTCGTTTGAAAGCCATCTTGACGAAGTATCCGGGACCGTCATATGTGTTTCTCCATATCGGTGACGCCAAGATTCTCAAGCTTGGCGCCGAATTCATGGTTGATATCGATCGGGTTATTCCACCTTTACGAGTCGCATTTGGGGCTGGAGTCGTCCGTTAGGTCGTTATTTCCCCGACGCGACAAGGTCGTTTCGCTTCAACGCCCTTCCAAGTGGCAGAATAGAGGAGATCGTTTCCGGATCCGTCTCCGGGTCCCCGCAGAGAGAAGCCGTTTTCATGTCCGTCGAAGTCGAAACAATAGATAGCGCGGCTCTCACGGAGGCTCAACTCGAAGACATGGTCGCAATGGGTGGCTCATTCGATATGGAGCGTCTCGTGAAGGCCAAAGAAGACTGGGTGCTGTGCACGACGTCAATCGAGGCTGGCAAAGTTCAGGGTTTTACCTTTTCGACGCTGGAACGTATTGGCGGCACCCCGTGTGTTCTGCTCGGCCTCATGAGCGTCAAGCGAACGTCGAAACGGGATCAGATTTTGAAAGGTCTGATGTCTGAAGCTTTCCACCGCGCCCTCATGGCATTCCCCGATGAAGATGTCGTGGTTGGAAGTCGATTCGTCTCAGCTGAGGGTCTTGAGGCCTTGAAGCAACTCACTGAATTGATTCCTCGACCAGGGCACCGTGCCGTTGGCGAGGAGCGAGCCTGGGGTCGCCGTTTGGCTCGCCGTTTCGGTGTCGATGCCCAGTACGACGAAAAAACTTTTATCGTGGCTAAGAAGGGATTGTCGGGCTTCCTCGATCACGACTCAACGAAAGCCGACAAGATCAAGCCTGAGATCGCCGAGTTGTTCTCGGGGGTCAACCCCGCAGTTGGTGGTTGCTTGATCATTCACGGTTGGACGATGACCGAGGATCTGCTCAAACTTGGCAAGCACAAGTAACCCCAATTCTTCGAGTCCGCTCGAATCATTGTTGCGCCGACGGCGCATGACCCGACGCTTTTCCGGCGGACCTCCATCGCAGGAGGTGGCTGACATATGTGCCTTGGGGTTGCGGGCACCATCGGCTGGATTTTCTCAGGGTTCTCATTTTTTGGTGTTGACTGACAGCGATCTCGAGAGATTTTGGCAGGTTTCCGGTTCGGGCGTTTGGTTCGCATCGAAATCACCTGGTGTTCTCGATGCGAGTGCGGTCGTTCTCATCCTTGGTGACCAAGACGCGTACACCGAGCGTTACAGCCAGCCCGACAAGGCTGGACATGGGCTCGAGGAGCCCGATCATTGGGTGACGCCATTTTGGTTGACCGATGCCGCAATGGCGGCCGAAAACCTTTTACTGCTCATTGAAGAAAGACGTTGGGGAGCCCTATTATTCGGACTCTTCGGTGATCCTCGCGTGGTTCTTGATGCTTTTGCCGTACCGCCTTCAGTTTCGTGCGTTGGCGCGATTGCCGTGGGTTATCGCCACCCCGATGATCAACCGAGCGGATCGCCGACGACTCAGGCCCGCCGACCCAACTCAGAGGTCATACATCTCGGTCATTGGTAAAAACCATGACGTTGAACTGCCACAAGGGTTTCTGATCAGCGGTCATCAGGGTTTAGGGTAAGACTGTTCGAGCAAGCGTTCATCGGAGCCATTATGACTAAGACAATTCCACACGTTGACTACCTAGAACTCGGTGACAAACCCCACCTCGTGGCGAACGAATGCACCTCGTGCGGTGCTCGTTTCTTTGATCGTCGCAATGCGTGCGCGAAGTGCTTCAAAAATGATTTCAAAAAAGTTGCCATCTCGACTGACGGCATCTTGAAGTCGTTCACCATTGTTGCATTCGCCGCACCCGGTATACCTGTTCCCTTTGTCGCAGGAATTATTGATTGCGCAGGAACCAGTGTTCGCGGCAATGTGGTGAATACAGAGCCGAGTCCAGAAAAGGTCACGCTTGGTATGAAGTTGCGCTTAACCACTTTCAGTATCGGAACCGACGAAGAAGGAACTGAAGCCATTGGTTTCGGTTTCGAACCAGCCTGATTTTAAACTCTTACATATTTTACGACGTACACATTTTCTACTACGAAAGCGCAGGAAATCATCATGGCAAGTGACGACATCTGGATCCTCGGAATCGCAATGACCAAGTTTGGTAAGCATTCCGACAAAGACATTGTCGACCTCGGATCAGAAGCAGCAATCGCTGCTTTGGCTGATGCGGGCGTCACGATGGCCGATATCGGAATTTTGGCTGCCGGAAACCTCATGGGTGCCGGCGCAGGTTTTGGTCAGCAATTGCAAAAGCAAATCGGTCAGACCGGCATCCCCGTGTACAACGTTGCAAATGCCTGTGCCACCGGCGCAACTGCTTTACGTACAGCCATCATGGCGGTGAAGTCAGGCGAGGTTCGTATGGGTCTCGCAGTCGGTGCCGAAAAATTGTCAGGTGCTGGTTTGCTCGGCGGCGGAGGAGTCTCCAAGAAGGACGGGAACAAGTTCGAACCCCGTGGTCGCTACGGAAGCGTGCTTCCGACTGACGGTCGCATCGGAACCGACACCATGCCCGGAACTTTCGCACAAGTCGGAATGGAATACGGTCATAAGTACGGCGGAGTTTCGTTTGAGCTATTCGCCAAAATTTCGGAAAAGAATCACGCCCACTCGGTTTTGAATCCGATGGCTGCGTACCAAAAGCGCTTTACCCTTGATGAGATCATGAACGACATGATGATCGCGTATCCAAATACGCGTCCCATGTGCTCGGCTAACTGTGACGGCGCAGCCGCCGCAGTTGTTACATCTGGTGAAGTGCTGCGTACATTGTCGAAAGAACAACAGCGCCGTGCGATCAAGGTTTCTGCATCAGTGTTGACGACCGACCCGTATGAAGAAGCCTGTCAAATTCTTCCCGACGTCAATACCTTGACACGTAATGCCGCCAAGATTGCCTACGAGCAGGCTGGCGTGTCACCGAGCGACCTCGACCTCGTTGAACTTCATGACTGCTTCGCAACGGCTGAACTCGTGCACTACGACAACTTGATGTTGTGCCCCGAAGGCGGCGCAGTTGACTTCTTCATGAGCGGCGCAACTTGGCGCGATGGCTCGATGCCAGTCAATGTTTCAGGTGGTCTTGAATCAAAGGGTCACCCGATTGCGGCGACTGGTATTGCCAACATTTGGGAAGTCTGTCATCACCTGCGCAATGAGGCTGGCGATCGTCAGATCAAGGACGCCAAGGTTGGTCTGGCCCACGTCATTGGTTTGGGATCAGCCTGCGGCATCCACATCTTGGAACGTAGCGGACTGTAAAGGATTGCCTCACGCACCTGTTGCGTGATATCCGCCATCAACATGGATCATCGATCCCGTTGTGGCGGGGAACCAGTCAGATAACAAAGCGACCACCGCTCGGGCCACTGGCTCGCCGTTCGTGACATCCCAGCCCAAAGGTGCGCGGTCGTCCCAGATATCTTCAAACTTTTTGAAACCGGGAATCGATTTTGCGGCCATGGTTTTAATGGGCCCGGCCGCAACAAGATTGGAACGAATTCCTTTAGGACCAAGTTCTTTCGCCAAATAGCGGTTGATACTTTCAAGAGTCGACTTAGCAACTCCCATCCAGTTGTAGGCCGGCCATGCAACCGTGTTGTCAAAGTCGAGTCCAACAATTGATCCACCCGGTTTCATTAATGGCACAAAGACATCAGCAAGATGCTTCAGTGAATACGCGCTGATTTGCATTGCTACTGCCACGTCATTCCACGTCGCAGCCATGAAGTCATCACCAAGGCATACTTCGGGCGCATAACCAATCGAGTGCACAACCCCATCTACTGAGCCCCACGAGGACGCGAGATGATCCCGAACTATGGGGCCGTGCTCATCAACTGTCACATCAAGTTCAAGAACCTCGACGGTTTGCGAGAGCTTGCGAGCGGTTCTTTGGGTCAACGACATGGCTCGACCGGCCCCTGTTAACACCACTTGGGCTTCCTGTTCGAGGGCCAATTTGGCGACCCCGAAGGCAAGGGATGCATCAGTGAGAACACCCGTCACGACAATTTTCTTACCAGCAAGAAGACTCATAGCAACAAACTAGTTGTTTCGTCCTTCTTGAAGGGACAACTAAAGAATCGCTGGTCATCTGTGGCATTGTGTGTGCATGCGTATTGGAATTCTCGGCGGAACTGGTCCCGCTGGCTCAGCGTTAGCCGCCCGCCTTGCCTCAATTGGGTATCACGCCGTGATTGGCTCTCGCTCGGCCGATCGGGCCACCGAAATCGCCAATGAGTTCGTCGTAAAATTTCCCGAACTTGCCGGGTTTTTGACTGGGGGAGACAATGCCGCCGCATCAGCGTGCGATTTGGTTGTTATCGCCACGCCCTGGGATTCGGCCGCCACCACTGTCCAAGACAATGCTGACGCGCTGGCCGGAAAAGTCATTATCAGCATGGCCAATGCTTTAGTTCGTGTCGCCGGAGAATTCCAGCCGCTTCTACCTCCCCGAGGAAGTGTGGCTGCCCATATCCAGGCCGCCGTCCCTCGCAGTCGAGTAGTCGCAGCCTTCCATCACCTTCCGGCAAAAGAACTCGGACACATCGGTGAACCGATCGATTCAGATGTGTTGATTTGTTCCGACGATCCTTCGGCACTGAAAGAAGTGAGTGCGATCGTTGACAAGATTCCTGGATGTCGACCCCTTGATGCCGGTCAACTTTCGAATGCAACGGCAATCGAAGCGTTCACCGCGGTTCTTTTGCAACTCAATGTTCGGTACAAGACACGCGTGGCGCCTAAATTGACGGGCATCCGTTCGATTCCCGAACAAAAATAGAAAAGGTCTAGTCACTTGCCAATCAGGTTGTTCGATACCGCTCGTCAGGCCATGGTGCCTTTCGAACCTGGACCGCGTGTACTGATGTACACCTGCGGCATCACACCGTACGATGCGACGCATATTGGACATGCGGCAACTTTTATGGCCTATGACGTCTTGCAACGCCGCCTCATTGATCTCGGTCATGAAGTTCGTTGTGTTCGTAATGTCACCGATGTTGACGATCCACTGTTCGCCAAGGCTCGTCAACTGGGTGTGCACTACCTTGACTTAGCTGCGGGTGAAGAGGCTCGCTTTGAACGCGATATGGAAGCCCTCAATGCTTTGCCGGTGTACTCAACGCCGCGCGCATCTTCGGCGATTCCCGATATTCGCGGATTCATCGGAATGGTCCTTGAACGGGGATTTGCCTACGTTTCTGGTGGCTCGGTGTACTTCGATGTCAGCAAGTTTGATTCGTTCGGAAGTGTGAGTCATTACACCCGCGAGCAAATGATTGAGTTCGCGCGTGAACGGGGCGGCGATGTTGATAACCCCAACAAACGCGATCCGCTTGACTTCGTCCTGTGGCATCCTTCGGCAGACGATGAACCGTCTTGGGAAGCAGTTTGGGGTGCAGGCCGCCCAGGTTGGCATATCGAATGCAGCGCTTTGGCGTTACGTGAACTTGGCGAGACCATCGATTTACACGGCGGCGGAAGCGACCTCATTTTCCCGCATCACGAATGTGAACGTGCCCAAAGCGAAGCGGCGACTGGATCCCCTTTTGTCAAGCATTGGATGCACGTTGCGATGGTCTTTATGGATGGCGCCAAGATGTCGAAGTCACTCGGCAATTTGGTTTTCGTCGATGCATTGCGAAAAGAGTGGGATCCTCGAGCAATTCGGATGGCGATCATTCATCACCATTACCGTTTTGAATGGGAATGGACCAACGATCAGATGCCAACGGCTCTGCAGCGTCTCAACATGTGGGTTGACAGTGTCGGTTCACCAGAATCTCCGACTCTGTTGAACGAAGTTCGTGGGCATCTTGATGATGATTTAGATACTCCGTCAGCCATGGTGGCCATCGATCGTGCCGTGAGTCAAGGTTTTTCAGCCCAGGTCGCCGCCAATTTGCTTGGTATCGCTATCTAGAACTGCTAACTGGACAAATCACGCGGTGTGCAACAGGGGATACCCGTAAACTGTCAGCAATGTCCGAGATATCAATCACCCTCCCTGACGGCTCGCAACGAGAAGTTCCTGCAGATTCAACCGTGTTGTCTCTAGCGACTTCAATCAGTCGAAATTTGGGAAAATCTGCGATTGCTGGCGTGGTCAATGCTCAGCAAGTTGATCTGTCTCAAGCTCTGACCAACGGGGACTCCGTTGAGATCATCACCATCGACTCGGACCGTGGTCGCCATGTCTTACGCCACTCAACTGCTCATGTGATGGCGCAAGCTGTTTTAAATCTGTATCCGGGCGCAAAGTACACGATCGGACCTGCGATTGAAAATGGGTTCTATTACGACTTCGATCTCGGCGGTCGAGTATTCACCGAAGACAACTTGGCCAATGTTGAAGCCGAGATGCGCAAAGTCATCTCCGCTAATCAACCATTTGTTCGTGCCGAGATTTCTGTCGCCGAAGCTCTTTCACTATTTAATGAGCAACCGTATAAATGCGAAATCATCGAACGAGTGACTGGCGGATCAGCCGATGGCACTGATAACGCCGAGGTTGGTGGATCAGGCGATTCAGTCAGCATTTATCGCAACACCGATGAATTCGTAGATCTCTGTCTCGGACCTCACGTTCCGAGCACGGGTCGCCTCGGTCATTTCAAACTGCAAAAGGTTTCATCGGCCTATTGGCGGGGCAACGAGAAGGGTCCAGTTCTCCAACGCATTTATGGAACTGCTTGGGAAAGTAAAACTGCGCTCGAGGAGTATCTCCATCGTCTCGAAGAAGCCGAACGTCGCGACCATCGCCGTTTAGCGGTTGAACTTGATTTGCTCTCATTCCCAACCGAACTTGGTGGAGGACTCGCGGTGTGGCATCCCAAAGGTGCCATTGTTCGAAAATTGATGGAGGATTACAGCCGTGCCCGCCATCAGAGCGGCGGCTACCAATTCGTTTTCACTCCTCATCTTTCAAACGCAACGCTTTTCCAAACATCGGGTCACCTCGATTTTTACGCCGACGGTATGTATCCGCCCATGGAAATGGACAACGGAACGTACTACCCGAAGCCGATGAACTGTCCGATGCATTGCTTGATCTTCCGCGGACGTCAGCGCAGTTATCGCGAACTCCCGTTGCGACTGTTTGAACTAGGAACTGTCTATCGCTACGAACGCGCCGGAACTTTGCACGGACTCATGCGTATTCGTGGATTCACTCAAGACGACAGCCACATCTATTGCACTCGTGACCAATTGCAAGGCGAGATCATTTCACTACTTGATTTCGTGATGAGCGTCTTGAAAGCTTTTGGTTTCGAGGACTTCTCGTTCCATCTCTCAACAAAAGATCCAGAAAAGTACGTCGGCTCCGATGAAATTTGGGAGTCAGCAACCAACGCGTTGTCGTCTGCACTTGAGAGCCATGGCGTTGAGTACAGCGTCAAAGAAGGCGACGCTGCCTTCTACGGTCCAAAAATCGATATTCACATTCGAGATGCGATCGGCCGCACCTGGCAGCTTTCGACAATTCAGTGTGATTTCAACTTGCCCGAGCGCTTCGATCTTGAATATGTCGCAACCGATGGCTCACGCCAGCGACCGATTATGTTGCACCGTGCCTTGTTCGGTTCGGTTGAACGCTTTTTCGGAGTACTTGTCGAGCATTACGCCGGAGCTTTCCCAACTTGGTTAAGCCCAGTGCAAGTCAAAATTTTGCCCGTAGCCGAAGCCCACGAAACTTACGCCCGACAAGTTACTGATTCATTGTTGGCCGCGGGAATTCGAGTCGAATTCGTTGAGGCTAATGATCAACTTGGCAAGCGCATTCGTACTGCCAAGATGGAAAAGACCCCGTACGTTCTCGTCGTCGGCGATGACGATGTGGCGGCGAACACCGTCGGAGTCAACGCCCGCGGTCTTGACGTCGAACGCGGCGTAGCAGTTTCTGAATTCACCCGACGAATTACCGAAGAGATCAGTCACTCAGTGATCTGAGCGACTTAAAGCGGATTTTTGAACCGAATCATGATCGACGCGCTGTGGACCGGGTGGCGAAGCCAGTATTTGTCTTCACTACCAAACCCATTTGAAGGTTCGCATTCTGAAGGTCTCAGTGTCTTTACACAAATTCTTCAATCAGGATTGTCTGATGAGGAAACCTTCATTGTTCATCGCGGACAATTGGTTTTTGCCATCATGAACGCGTACCCCTACGCGGTTGGCCATCTCATGGTTTTGCCGTTGCGGCAGATTGCCAATTTGTCCGAACTCACTGCCGAGGAGAGTCTTGAACTTTGGGCGACGGTCACCCGTGCCGACGAGGTTCTGAAAAGCGAATACGCCCCGCATGGTCTCAACATCGGCATCAACCTCGGGCCAGCCGCAGGAGGAAGTGTCAGCGAACACTTACATGTACATATCGTTCCTCGCTGGCGAGGCGATGCAAATTTCATGACTTCGGTCGCAAATGCCAAAACAATTTCAGAACCGCTCAACGAAACTGCTGCACGAATCCGCCATGCGTGGACGAACTGCTGATCTGTCTCGTAAGGTTGTTTACCTGAATAGTTCAATAGTTGTTTAATGGAGAATCTCTGATGTCCGAACTCGACACCCCAACTGACGTGGCAAACGATGCCAATGATTTCCGCGATCAACTTCCCGAAGATCTCAATGCCTCCGAATTTGTCGGGGTGTACAAGTTTCCTGATAACAGTCGTCGACGTATTCCTGGATATATCTATCTCGGAGCCGGAGTGGCTGTCGTGTCTCTAGTTCTGGCAGTTGGCAGTGACGGACCCTTCATCAATCCAGGCTTATTGACAGGTGGGGTAGCGCTGGCACTTTTTGGTTTGCTGAGTCTCACTTCGGGTTGGCGAATGACTATCGACGAACAAGAAGCACTTGAGGCTGCCGGTGTCGCCGTCGGTTTCGCCGTGGGCCACGCTTCTGCTCAACAGGTTTGGCGGGGCTTTCGCAGCCGACCCACCTGGCGCGTGCTGTGCTACTCAAACGAAGACCCGCCCAGTCGACGAGGACTGGTCTTGGTCGATGCCGTTAACGGCGAGGTTGTTGAACATCTGACTCAAGAAAACCTCGAAGATTGGTCATAATTGGCCTGTTTGAGTCGTTGGGTAGGCATGACACCGACGGGTCCTCATTTTTCGTAGACTCTGTCAATGTTTGACGGCCACTTTCGAAGTTCAGTTGACCGAGCGGTCAAACCTCTTGGCAACACATTACGTCGCACCAAAATATCGCCTGATCACTTAACGATCGCTGGGATGCTCATTGCGTGCGGAGCAGCGGTAGCAATTGGTAATGGTTATCTTGCTCTTGGTTTGCTTTTAGTCATTCTTGCGGCGTTACCTGACTTACTCGACGGAGCTCTTGCAAAAGCTTCAAATACTTCGAGTCAACGAGGAGCGTTTTTTGATTCGGTAGTTGATCGCGTGACAGATGCTTTGTTATTTGGTGGAGTGGCGTGGTATTTCGCATCGCACGAATCTCCCCATCTGGCAATTTTGCCGTTAGCGGTTTCCGGAATGAGCTCAGTCATTTCGTACGAGCGGGCGAAAGCCGAATCATTGGGTCTGTCGGCCAAGGGCGGATTGATGGAGCGAGCCGAGCGCATTATTTGTTTGTGTCTGGGTTTGTTGTTCCCACCGCTCTTAATCCCAATCATGTGGATCATGTTGGCGTTAACCACGATCACGGCAGTACAACGGTTTTTCAAAGTGTGGCAGCAAGCGGCTGTCGCCCCGGTAACCGCCGCCAAAATTGAACTGCGTCGATCACGCCGCCAGAGCCGTCGCTCAGCGATGCAGTCGCGGCGCACCCGCACAACGACGCGCCGTCCTTCGTAAACGATCTCTTCGCTGATACCCATGGCTCAATCGGAGCGCCAAGAAATAGGCGACGCCTTCGTGGTTGGAAGTTACAAACTTGGATCGCTTTTGTCGAAGGGAGTTCCAGGGTTTCTTTCCGGAACTGTGGGTTCGCTGCTTGGAGTTCCATTCGCAATCGGAATGCGCGACAAACGCAAAATGGTGGAACGTCATATGCGTCGAGTTCGTCCTCAAGCGTCATCCATTGAAATTCGTCGCCTCACTCAACAAGTTTTTGATAGTTACGCGCGGTACTACTTAGAAAGCTTTCGACTTCCGTCATTGACGAACGCTCAAGTTGCCTCATCTATGACCATCGAGGGCTATCACGAAAATATGCTTCCGGCACTTGAGCGAGGAAACGGAGTCATTCTCGCCTTGCCACATCTAGGAGGATGGGAATGGGCTGGACGCTGGGCCGCTGACCTGGGCAACAAGATGACTGTTGTCGTTGAACCCATCGAACCTCCCGAACTCTTTGAATGGTTCGCCGACCTTCGTCGCAAGTTTGGCATGACGGTCATACCGCTCGGACCAGATGCTGGTCCCGCAGTTTTAAAATCACTCCGCAATAACGAGGTTCTGTGTTTGTTGAGCGATCGTGACATCACTGGCGGTGGTATCGAAGTTGAATTCTTTGGTGAGCGAACAACTTTGCCAGCCGGTCCAGCAACGCTCGCCCTGAGAACGGGAGCAGCTCTGCTACCGTCTGCTGCATATTTCACCGATCGCGGAGTCGGACATCACGGTGTCATTGGTGCACCAATGAATTGTGAACGTCAAGGGAAACTTCGCCAGGATGTACAGAGAATCACCCAAGATTTAGCCTATGAACTTGAGAAATTGATTCGACGTGCTCCCGAACAATGGCACTTACTGCAGCCAAATTGGCCGAGCGATCCTGGTTATGGCAACGAGCGTCAAAAAGGCAGTATTTCAGAAAACGATGAATGAATCCTGGCGTCGGTTCCTCATCAGACGGCGCTAAGTCGTAGTCTGAAAGGTGTGAGGTTGAACGGGGGTTCTTCAGTCCTAACTGGATTAGGTATTTCGGTTCTTTTGTTGACCGCTTGCGGGTCTGCAAGTCAAACAACCACCGTCGTTCGCGATGTGGATTCGATTCAAGTCATGACCCCCGAAGAAGTCACGGCGATGAGATCAACATTGGTCCCAATCAATGAGGATTCAAGTAGCAACACCTCTAACGGAAATTCTTCTGCACCAGCCGATCCATCCACAGACACAGGGTCAGCCGAAACCATTCCGCTCAACAAGGACAATCGGCCTCCCGAACTTAAACTCTTTGATGCCTTTTCACAATTCTCTGGATGTCTCAAAGATTCAGGCGAGTCAATTCGCGGTGATTTACAAGACCCGAATAACCCTGCATACAAAGACCCGGCTTATCTCGAAATCATCCAGAAATGCGCTGCTCGAAGCGACATCGTCAACATTCTCAACGAGGTCTCGACAACTCGCGCAAATCTCAAACCTGATGAGATCAAAACGCGCAATGAGGGCTTTGTCCTTCTCTCCGACTGCCTGAAGAAAAAGGGCTGGAAGATTGAAACTGCCATTGATTCCTCTGGTCTCATCAATCCCACGACTTTCCAAAGTGCCGACGGTGATTTGAATCAACGCGACCTTGATCAATGTCTGACTGAAACTGGCATTAACGATGCCATCGAAAACGGAGCCTAAATGTCCAGTATCAAGAAAATTTCCCTCGTCATCGGCCTTGTGGCAATCGTGGGGACCGCCGTATTTATTGGCCGTCAATCCGGTGGCGACTCAACCAATAACACCTTGCTCATTACACCTCGTGCCGTAGAACGACGAGATCTGTCCGATGTGCTCACAGTCTCAGGCGAAGTTCGACGTGATGAGACAAAGAAGATCAACTCGGCCGTTGATGGCAAGGTCAGCCAGATCAATGTCGAAGACGGCGACACCGTCGAAGTCGGAGACGGAGTATTCGCTCTTGACGGTCGCACCGCCGTCGCAGTGCCCGGTGATTTCTCTTTCTACCGTGAACTCACCGTTGGCAGTGTCGGTCCCGATGTACTGCAACTTGAAACGATCCTCAACGACAGCGGATACAAAATTCGAGACGTTGACACTTTGTTTACCGAAGACACTCGCTCAGCGCTGGCCAGTTGGCAATTTGATCGTGGCTATAGCGGTTCAAGTAATGAAAATGACGAGACCATCACGGCGTCGTTGTCACCAAATGGTGCCGCCTATTCGGTCGGTCGAGAAAACACTGCAGCATTCATTGTGACCCAGGCAGTACCAACGGCTAGTGGAACCGGGCTCCGGCCAATGGTGAATAAGCCGATATTGAATATTTCAGCAGACAAGTCAACAGTTAACGAAGGTGGATCGGTCACATTCACGATTACATCAGACATCGCACCAACGTCAGATCTCACTATTGCATTGAACACCGGTGGTAGTGCAACGGCGGGCGATGATCCCGCCAACGATGACGACTACGACACAATTTTGGGAAGCGTCACGCTTCCTGCAAATGATGCTTGTAAATGTGTTTCATTCACGTCAAATGTATTTGTGGACAACACTATTGAAGACGAAGAAGACATCACCGTCGCCATGACTACTCAGTTCGGTAATGATCCCACCTATGCGCTTGGTAATACGAATCAGATCCGAGTCGTGATTCCGGCCAACGGCTCAGAACTACGGCCTTTATTGACCGTCAAGGCAAGCAGTGAAACCATCAGTGAAGGTTCATCAGTGACCTTCACGGTCCGTACGTCTGTTAAATCAAACCGTGATATCAAGTTCAATGTGACTCTCTCAGGCAGTGCCAGCCAAGATGTCGATTTCTTAACTCCTGACGCCGACACATACACGATCAATGCCGGCGACTACAGCGTCGATGTACAGATCCAAATTCGTCGTGACGACACCGTCGAGCCCGACGAAAAATTGGTTTTAACCCTGACCGCAGACACTCCGCCTTCGGGTAAAACTGAGCGCTATTTCTTAGGCGATACAACGAATGCGGAAGTCACTATTCAAAGTGAAGATCTCCCTGAGTTGAAACTCGTTGGCGGGGGAACAGTCGCCGAAGGACGCACGACTTCTTTCCGCATCATTGCCGATGCCCCGGTCACCGACGACACCTCAGTTAATTACCAACTCTCAGGTACCGCCCAAAATGGCGCCGACTACAAAGCGTTAAGCGGAACCATCATTATGAAGGCCGGATCCAGCAGCGTCACGGTTCCGATCAATGTCATCAACGATGATGTCACCTTTAAGCCATCGGACATGCTCGTCGCTGACTGGCCTGCTCGAATCGGCAAGGTCGAGGTTGATGAAGGTGAATTCGTTTTACAAGGCAACGTTGTCCTGAGCCTCACCGAACCACAATTCACGAT
>WLMQ01000069.1 GCA_009700145.1 Actinomycetota bacterium | reverse complement strand
TGGTACAGCAGTCATTGCAATTTATGCCTTCGGTTCTGGTCGCTTGGTCGCCACAGATTCGCAGTGGTATCGCTCGCTGTCAAAACCTGCGTGGCAACCACCGCGCGTCGTTGTTGGTCTCATCTGGCCCTACAACTTCGCAATGCTCACCACTGCAACATGGGTTGTGGCCAGTCACCTCTCAAACACTCAGCATCTTGTCTGGCTGATGTCGCTGACCCTGAGCGTATTGGCCTCTCTCGCATGGGCATGGTTATTTTTTAATCCACACGCATTGTTTGCGTCAGGTATCGCACTCGTGTTCGCCACGCTGTTTGCTATCCCGCTTCTCGTGATCTCGTTTAGCGCGTCTCCCGTGCTCGGCTGTGCATTCGTGCCGTATCAACTCTGGTTGGCTCTCGCCACATCAATCGCATTCGGTTATTCCGCACAATGAAGCCGAATGGTCGTGTTGAACTGATTATCCGCACAACCCGACCCTTTTGCATTTTCTGAATTAGGGTCCAAAGATGAAGCCGAAACTAATTTTGCAAATAAGTGTTTTGTTGGCAGCAGCCTTAAGTCTGGCACTCAGTATCACGTTGTACTTTGCTGGCAATGATCAAAGCGACAAGTTGAACGGCATCTACGTCGGAGTATGGGTTCCGTCGATCCTTGCATTAGGGGCCTTCATTTTGGCCGGAAGGAAAGGTGAATAATGTCCGAAGGAGTTCTTTTCTCATTTGGTGCCGTCATCTTTTTCATCGTTTTTGGCGGTGCGACCTTGTATGGCATGTCGACTCTGCGTAAGTTTCAAGAGGATCAAAAGTCTTAGATTGAGTTATTCGGCGTTTCTAAAACCTTTCTGACAAAATTCTCTTAACCGTATAGAGAACGTGTTCTACAAGGCCCGCAACTTCATATTCTTGTTCCCATGAATGATGAGCAAAACTTTCAAGAAGCTGGCGACAGAGATGATGTCGTCATTCCGCCTCCGCCTGCAAATGGAACGGGCGTTGTCAACGCAGAAGTTGCAAAGACCAAGATATCGATCGAGGCCGTTGCCAAAGTTTCACTTCTTGTTGCGTTGATTGGTTCTTTCCTACCTTGGGCGAGAGTCTTTTTTGTAACGATTAACGGCACCGATGGTGATGGAATCATCACCGCGATTTTGTCGTCGATTGCTCTATTTCTGATTTATGGTTCAAAGCGCGCTTTAGCGAGGGAAAAAACTGGCCAAGTACAACTGGGATTCGCGGTCCTTGGTGCCGGCTTGACCGCTGCTGTTTATATATACGATTTTGTCAATTTGACTTCACTATCTGACGAGAGTTCGAATGAGTTTTTTGAAATCACAGTTCAGCCGCAGATCGGAATCATTGTTGGGTCGATCGGTGCGGTCGTGGGAACAATTACATGTTCAATGATTTGGAACAAACGAAGAAATTCGAAAACTACTGTCGTCCATTATCCGACGAAGTAATAAACAAGAAATTTCTTTTTTGCGCGTTGACTTTGCAACACCCTTCCTGTATCTTTAGAACATACGTTCGTAGCAGTAAAAGTTACGAATCACCAATGAAATTGGGGCTGTTTTGAAGTTTTTGTTCGAGTGGAGTGGACCAGCAAAGGTCGCGATCAGCGAAATGAATATCGCTGAACTACGCGCCTTCATGGCTGACATTCGCACGCGTCAAGCCAAGCTGGATGCGCAGATGCTTGAAGCGAACGCTCGCATGATTTCGTTGATGCACGACCCGGTCGCACCAGCGTTTGTGATCCCCGAACGAGAACTTGTTGCTCATGGTGGTCTGACATCTCGTGAAGCTCGCGAAGTTGTTTCACGTGGACTCGTCACTGAAGTTGCACCTGAGATGGGCGCGGTGTTGGCCGCTGGTGACACGACTGCAGCTCATGTTGACGCGTTAGGTCGTGGACTCAAGATCGCCGGGGCTGAACGTGAAGCATTCCTCACGCACCTTCCCGAGTTAGTTGAAGCATCAACCACAATGACCGCCTCGGAATTCAGTCACTTAGTCATCGAGACCGCCAAATCAGTCGTCACCGACGATGGCCTATCTACATTTGAACGGCAGAGACGCGAAACGTTCTTCAAAATGCGTCACGAAGCCGACGGTTGTTTGTCGGTGAGCGGAAAATTCGATCCGATCAGCGCGTCCATCTTGAAATCAAAGATCGGTCGTCTCGTTGAGAGCATGTTTCACTCAGGAGACAAAGAAGTTCCCGTTGAAGTGATGCCATGGATCGAACCAAACGATCACCGCCAAGCCCAAGCATTGATCGCTCTGATCAACGGTGCTAGTGAATCAGTATCTGATGTTCAGGCTCGTGCCGAAATTGTCGTTCACATTGATCTCGAGACCTTGCAGCACGGTTTGCACGCTGGCGGAAGCTGCCGGACCGCACTCGGAGCCGATCTTCCCGTTGAAACGGTGCGTCGATTGGCTTGTGAAGCAGAAATCTTGCCAGTAGTGCTTGATGGGCGATCAGTCCCAATCGATGTGGGCCGATCAAAACGATTAGCAACCGTTCACCAACGACGAGCACTCGAAGCAATACACCCAACGTGTGCAATCCCTGATTGTGAAGTGATTTTTGATCACTGCAATGTTCACCACATTGATTATTGGGAAAACGGTGGTGCAACCGATCTCGACAACATGGTCCCGTTGTGTTCAAGGCATCATCACGCCGCCCACGAAGGCGGCTGGAAACTACAACTCGACCCCGAAACCCGAGAACTAGTTATTCGCTAGTTGAGCTGGTGGGGTGCCGGAGTCAACCACGAGCCAGCGACGAGCATCACGCGAAAATCAAAATCAATAACTAATCAACAGCGACTGAATCGGTAACACTTTCGAGTCGTCGCACGTCTTTATTGAACAGTGCTGCACCTGCCATCACGATCGCAATCACACCAGCGATATATAAAGTCTCGCTCGTGCCAATCCACTGAGCGATTGGCCCAGCCAAGAACAATCCAAACGGCGCAAACACGGTCGAACCAAGAGCGTCATACGCACTCACTCGAGACAAAGCCTCTTCGGGCACGTGCGTCTGGAACATGGTCATCCACATCACAAAGAACAAGTCCATTGCAATGCCCGATACAAAGGCCAAGATCATCAGGACACCGATGTGAAATGGCACTGCGGCACCCAGCATCCACACGCCAACAATCGGCATTCCGCCCATCGCAATAATCAACGGATGTTTCGGTTTGATGCGCAACGAAACGAGAACTCCGCCAATGTTGCCTGCACCAAAAGCAAACAGCATCAGCCCCATATCGCGGGCACCACCGAGCGCTTCTTTCATCTGCACCGGGGCAAGTACTCCTAAGAATCCTTCGAAGCACATATTGATGAACGCGAAACAGATCACGACAACAACAATCCATTTGCGCGAATAGAACTCGGACCAACCTTGACGCAGTTGCGAAATCATTGATGGGTGTTCATCAATTTCACCAGTTTGCATTTTCGTCGGCAACTGCAGTTGCAAGACCAGTATTCCAGCAACCAAAAATGATGCTCCGTCGCCAATGATTGCCCAGCCTGGGCCAAATGTACTGACGATGGCTGCGCCCAAAGTTGCACCAAGTGTGAAACCAATGTTTGCACCGAGCCCTACTAGAGAGTTGGCTGCTTGCAAGTTTTCACTCGGTACTACTTCAGGAAGTAGTCCAGCAAATGCGGGCCACCACAACGCATTCAATACTCCAAAAATAAATGCGTTGACGCACAGCAGCGGAACAGTTGCGTGGTGAGTCAAGAAAAGGACACCACTTGTTGCCACAACGAAACTGCCGATGATGTCGGTAATTCCAACGACTCGAGCCCGTCCCATCCGGTCGGCGACAACTCCACCCAACAACAAGAACAAAACAATCGGCACCATGTGTGATGCAGTCACCCAACTCAGCGACGAAGCATTACTGCCAGGAAGCGAAAGTACCCCGAAGGCCATGGCAATGGGTGACATGCCGTTGCCGATATTCGACAATGTGCGTGCCGTCAACAAAATACGGAAGCGTTTGATTTTCCAAAGGGTTTTGAGGTCGTGCAGCACAATGATCGAATTTCAGGTTAGTGAATTTTGAGTGTGAAATTTGCCGAGTTATCAGCCGTGATCTGCGTAGCACCCCAAATTGTGTCTACACTCACGCCATGTCACGACCTCCCGCCTCACTTCGAGCCCTTGCCGTTGCCCGTGGTGATGAGCCTGCTGATTTGCTCATCACTGGTGGACGAGTTCTCTCACCAATTACCCGCGAATGGGTATCAACCGACCTCGCAATTGCCGACGGTGTTGTGGCCGGATGGGGCAAGCGTGACGCGAAAGAAACAGTTGATGTTGATGGGGCCGCATTGGTCGCCGGATTTGTCGATGCTCACATGCACCTCGAATCAACCAAGTTGTGGGTTGATGAGTTCGTTCGTGGAGCCTTGCCGTGTGGAACAACTGCCGTCGCCTGTGATCCCCACGAAATTGCCAACGTTGCCGGGCTCGAAGGTGTCGGGGCTGTTGCCGAAGCTGCCGAAAAGATGCCTTTCACATTTGGACTCGCCGCTTCAAGTTGCGTACCGGCCTCAAGTTTTGAAAGTCCGGGTGCTGCTTTTTCGCCCGCTGACATTCGTCATCTGATTTCTGAATTCAAAGCCATCGGTATCGGCGAAGTGATGAACTATCCCGCAGTGATCAATGGTGATCCAACATTCCGCGAAATCATTGCGGCTGCGGGCTGGCGAAGTGTCGATGGTCATGCCCCTGGTTTGCGTGGGCCGCAACTTGATGCGTACTTGGCCGCAGGCGTTGAGTCAGACCACGAATGTTTTGCTCTTGATGAAGCACATGAAAAGCGTCAAAAAGGAATGTGGGTCTTTTTGCGTTATGGCTCGGCTTGTAAAGATCTAGTTGAATTACTACCAACTGTTTTGCGGACGGGTGTCACACGTACTGCAATGTGTACCGACGATCGTGAGCCTCACCAGATTCGCACGATCGGCCACATCAATCACTGCGTGAGCCTTGCGGTTGAAGCGGGTTGCGACGAGATCGAAGCGCTCATCATGGCCTCGTACTTGCCTGCGCAGTTTCATAATTTCTTCCATCTCGGTCAACTAGGGCCTGGATATCAAGCCGATGTCTTGGTCTTTGATTCAATGAAGGAGTACCGACCTGCTGCTGTGTATCAAGCCGGCAAGTTGGTGGCTCGACATGGTTACATTCTCGATGGAGCAGTGCCAGCAACACCAGCCCCCGATTCGTTGCGCAACCGCGTGCACTTGCATCACAACCCAACCCCTGCTGAATTGACAGTTGATGCACCGGCGGATGGCATGGCTCGAGTCATCGGTGTCACTCAAGGAACTGTGCGTACGACTGCTCTTGAACTTGACATCAATGATCCCAACAATGACATCGCCCGCATCGCCGTTCTTGAACGCCACAAAAAGACTGGTCGCATTGGTCTTGGTTATGTCGCCAACTTTGGTTTGACACGTGGCGCGATTGCTTCAACGGTATGTCACGACGCTCACAACGTGATGGTGATTGGTGCTCGCGACGAAAGCGGTCCCGCCGACATGGCCATTGCGGTGGCTCACCTCGCCAAGATTGGTGGGGGACAAGTGCTCGTACACGACGGCAAGATTTTGGCCGAGGTTCCGTTACCGATTGCTGGTCTGATGAGCGATCAGCCCCTCGATGTGGTGGCTGATCAGATCGAGTTGATGGAGCAGACGGCACGCGATTTCGGCATTGCGATTGACGCCCCGTTTATGTTGCTGTCGTTCCTCGGACTCTCGGTCATTCCCGACCTTCGCATCACTGACCACGGTTTGATCGACGTCAACCAGTGGAAACAGGTCCCTGTCGCCCTCTAAAGGCTCAAATCTGGGCCCGCGACCGGGCTTTTACTTTTTGCCCAAAAACCGAATCGTCACACATTGGAAACATTCGTCTAGACGAATTGTGTCTATAGTTCGCACATGGCCAAGAGGGAGACCAGCGCTCGACAAACCGAGATCGACCTTGTCCCTGACGCGCCGCTCTACGAGCAGGTCCGCGATCGGTTGAGCCAGATGGTTTTGGCCCGCGATCTTTCAGACTCGACACCCCTTGCGACTGAACCGAATTTGATGGAGCTTTTCGGCGTCAGCCGCGGAACTCTTCGTCGAGCAATCGAAGAATTGGTTCGTGACGGGCTGTTAAGCGCCGAACAAGGTCGGGGCACGTTTGTTGTTCAAGAAGAACGAGTACGCCGAGTCGTGTGGCAACGGTTATCTGAAGTTGCTCGTCCTGATTCACGTTTTGATCTTGACCTCAACCAATACGTTCCCGATTTCGC
Source organism: Actinomycetota bacterium (assembly GCA_009700145.1). Taxonomy (GTDB): domain Bacteria; phylum Actinomycetota; class Acidimicrobiia; order Acidimicrobiales; family Ilumatobacteraceae; genus Casp-actino8. Next base: position 3,515 of record WLMQ01000069.1, on the reverse strand, counting down.
GGGATCAAACCTCGCGCACAAGCGAGTCATGAAGCGCACCGAATGGAAAAACGCAGATGTTGTTTTCTGCGCTCCCGACAACAGCATTGAACAATTGCGACTGGCAGCCCTTGAAGCTGGAAAGAAAATTTTGGTTCCGACATACGGACTACGTCGCGGCTTCATTCTTCTGGACGGAACAAAAATTCAAAAAACAGATCATGCTTTGGCAGCAACGCTTGATGGCATGGAACGATTCGGCAAGAGACTCGGTCCTGGTGATTTGCGTCAAGCTGGCACCATTGACCTGGTAGTTACTGGTGCAACTGCTGTGACAACCGATGGTCGACATATCGGTGGTGGTCAGCGTTACCTCGCTCTCGAGTGGATGATGATGAAGCAACTTGGCGTGTTGTCATCAGATGCTTTGGTTTTTGCCGTTGTGCATGATTGCCAAGTCGTTGACGAAATGGTTGAAGCCGAACCAGATTGTTTGCTTGATCTGATTTGCACAAACACTGAAGAAATTGATGTGTGGGAGCCCCGTGATTCTGCTCCTTCAAAATTGAGGAGAATTAAGTGAGCGGCGTTTTGTCAACCGATCAATATCGCGAACAGATCTGGGCCGAGTTGGCCAAGGTTGCGCGACCCGATTCACGTTTTCACTGGGACTTCTCAAGTTTCATCTGTGATTTCATCGGAAGTGAAAAGTGTTCTGATCGAGTCTTAGAACTTGATGCATTAAAGAATCGCGGAAATCGTCAGATCTTTATTACTCCCGACAATTGTTTGGAAGATTTGCGCTACAAACTGATTCAGCGCGGAATTCCATTCGTGATGACTACCTACGGAATCGTGCGTGGTTTTTATCGCCTTGATCCAACGACGATTCCGGTCAGCGATCATCATTACGCTGCAACTCTCGACGGATTTGATCGCTATGCCGTGGCAATGCCATTGGCTGAACTGCAAAAAGGTGAAAAGTTCGCCCTGCTCGTAACTGGCGGAAGTGCCGTGAGCAACAACGGTGTGCGCTTTGGCAAAGGGCATGGTTATTTCGATTTTGAATGGGCTGTTCTTTCAGAACTTGGGCTCACCGATAGTTCTTCAGTCGTGGCCGATGTCGTGCACGACTGTCAGTTCGTCAATGAAGTTATGCCTGCAGAGAAGCATGACGTAGTTGTCGATTGGGTGGTTACTCCCACCCAAGCAATGCATATAGATCAGAGCTCGCGTCAAAGTGGACGAGTGTTCTGGGAATTGGTTCCAGGAACAGAATTCGAACATCTCGGCATTGTGGCCGAGTTGCGCGCGATTCAGAACTTGGGTCCGTTTTAACTCTGCGCCCAGTACATCAAGCGTGACACAACCCACACGACAAACAACATGAAAGGTCAACTATGAATCCGATTTCACGACGACAGATGCTGATTCGAGCATCCGCAGCCGGTGTTGGTTTAGCAGGCTTGCCTGCATTCCTCGCAGCATGCGGAGGCGATGACAGCAGTTCATCAAGTTCAGGCTCAAGCGATGTCACTAAGTTGACGATGCAGGCAGCCTGGGTCAATGACGCTGAATTCATGGGCTACTTCGTAGCCATGACTAAGGGTTACTACACCGAACAGGGCCTCGACCTGAATTACCTATCGGGTGGACCAGACGTGATTCCTGAGAGTTCATTGCTCTCGGGTGTTTCGCCGCTCGCACTGACGACTCCAGACAGCACCATTAATGCCATCGTCAATGACGGTGCTCCATTCGTGATTGTTGGAGCGCAATATCAGAAGAATCCAATCGGTGTTATCAGCTTGAAGAAGAATCCAATCAATTCGCCAGCCGAATTGGTCGGTAAGACTTTGGCCGTACCTGCTTCAAACACACTTTCGGTTGAAGCGATGCTCAAGCTGAGTGGCGTTGACAAGAACGATGTCAACATCGTTCCGTACGCCTACGATCCAACGCCACTGGTGAAGGGCGAGATTGATGCATCCATTGACTTCGCTACGAATGTGCCTTACACAATTCAGCAAGCAGGTGAAGAAGCAACGTCGTTCTTGTTGTACGACTTTGGATTCACCATTTTCAATGACACAGTTGTTGTGACCAAGGATGCCTTGAAGAACAATCGTGCCGAAATTATCAAGTGGTTGCGTGCGAGCCGTATGGGCTGGGAAGAAAACTTCAAGGACACCGCGAAGTACCCACCCGAGTTTGCCGAGACTTACTTCAAGGGCACCGGACGCACCGTCGATAATGAAGTTTTCTTCAACGGCGCACAAAAGCCGCTCATTGAAGCCGATGGTGGTATTTACTCGATGTCCGAGGAAGCAATTGAGGCCAACTTGGCAGCTCTTGCCGAAATCGGAGTCAAGGGAACACGCGACATGTTTGACACAACTCTTCTCGAGGAAATCTAAATTTGTCAACATTGCAAGAAGTAGCCGGTGGTGCGCTCCGCGTTCAAAACGTGGAGCGCACCTTCGCGCTTAAAGACGATGTAGTTCGGGCACTTGACAAAGTGTCTTTAGAAGTTCCGGTCGGGTCGTTCATTTCGTTGATCGGCCCCTCAGGATGCGGGAAGTCAACCTTGTTGCGATTACTCGCTGGCCTTGAATCGCCTGATGCTGGTTCTTTGCTCATCGGCGAAAGGTCGCCCGATGAAATGCGTATGGCTGGTCGTTTAGGCGTGGCTTTTCAAGATCCAGCTTTGTTGCCGTGGCGCTCAGTATGGAAGAACATCACTTTGCCCTTGCAGGTGATGGGCAAATCTGTGAAGGAATATCAATCAGCGATTGAGGAACTGATTTCACTCGTTGGTTTGAAAGGTTTTGAACAGGCGTTGCCGGCGCAGTTGTCTGGCGGAATGCGTCAGCGCGTTGCAATCGCGCGTGCATTAGTAACCGAACCCGAAGTTCTCTTACTCGACGAACCTTTTGGTGCGCTTGATGAAATTCTTCGTCGCACCATGAATCTTGAATTGCAGCGAATTTGGTCGGCTCGCCGTCCAACCACCATCTTGGTGACGCACTCGATTGAAGAAGCCATTTTTCTTGCTGACAAAGTAGCGGTCATGTCGGCGCGGCCAGGTCGCATTGTTGAAATTGTGGACGTGCCATTTGAACGGCCTCGAGTTCCCGTGATCATGCGTAGTTCTGAATTCCACAATTTGGCTGATCATTTGTCTGAATTGCTGTTCGCTGGTGGCGGACACTGAAAACTGTTGTCCAGATGAAGAACTTCGGTCGTTTCGCTCGCGGCACTGGCGTAGTGCTGATTGTCCTAGCTATCTGGGAAGTATTGGGACGACTTGAACTCATTGGCCAAGGTGCGTTACCAGCACCGACTCAAATTTTGGCTCAGTTGTGGAAGGACCGTTCTGATTATCCACCACATTTGTCGGTGACATTGAAGTCAGCAGGCACTGGTTTTGTGATTGGAAATATCATCGCAATCATCGCTGGTGCGATTTCTGCACGATTTCGAATCGCCGAAACCTTGTTGCGCGGACTGGGTATGTCTCTATTTGCAGTGCCGTT
>WLMQ01000068.1 GCA_009700145.1 Actinomycetota bacterium | reverse complement strand
TAAATGCCTGAAATCATTGGCTTGTAGGAGCATGTAACTGAATTCAGTAAATGAAATTCCGTTTTCACTTTCCATGCGCGCCCGCACAGATTCTTTAGCAACCATTTGATTCACCGTGAAGTGTTTACCAACATCGCGCAAGAACTCAAGTGTTCCCATTGGTTCGGTCCACGTTGCATTGTCAACCATGCGCGCTGCAACAGGTCCATCAAAGTCGAGAATCTTTTCGAGTTGCTTCTTCACACATGCAACGTTGTGATTGAGCGTTTCGCGATCAAGAAGATTGCGCTCTTCGCTACGTCCACCAGGGTCGCCAACCATTCCGGTGGCTCCACCAGCAAGCACAACTGGGCGATGACCAGCCAATTGAAAACGACGCAACATGACCTGGCCAAGAAGGTTTCCTGCATGCAATGAGTCGGCAGTGGGGTCAAAACCAACGTACACACCGATGGGTCCCTGGTTCAGACGCTCAATGAGGGCAGCCCGATCGGTCGAGTCGTGGATAAGGCCTCGGGCGTCGAGGTCACTGAGAAGTTGTTCACCGGTCATTGAAAGAGACATACCTGCTTATTCTCTCAGTTTCGGACACCAAGTTGTTGATCTATTACCGTGACGTTGTGCCAGACCTCGCCAAACGATTCAACGACTTTGCCCAATCGTTTGACACAGGTGCCCCGCTCTACAGCCAATTCGCACGTCGAGTTGCCAACGAACGCACAGTTCTCGATTTGATGTCAGTCGCCCCGGTCTCCCAGCGGATACCGGTCTTGCTGTTCGCTAGCGCTCATTACCTTTTGCTTGATGAGCGCAGCCATGAACTAGCGCAGCACTATCCCAACATCGCTCACGAGAAGGGCTCTGGAGTCGCCACCGACCTATTTGTTGCATTCGTGCTAGAGCGGGCGGATGCAATGAAAGAACTTCTCGCCAATCGTTCAACCCAAACGAACGAAATCAGTCGTTGCAACTGGTTCCTTTTCCCATGTGCGATGTTGGACGCCGAACTTGGTCCACTCGCACAGGTTGATGTGGGGAGCAGTGCAGGATTGAACCAACTCTTTCCCAAGATTTCTTACGATCTCAGGCCGGGTGGGCTAATCGGCAATAACACTTCGTTGACGATCGCGTGCAACATCACGGGCGAACCACCAATACCCAGGCAAGTACCTAACGTCAAATGGTCAATGGGCCTTGATACCAAGCCCATTGACGTTCGTAATGACGTTGAAGTTCGCTGGCTCGAAGCATGCGTATGGCCCGATCAGGTTGAGCGCTTTGAACGCCTTCAACAAGCTATTTCCCTTGCACGTTTGCACAACATTGAGGTTGAACGTGGCGACGCTGTTGATGATGTTGCCCAGGCAGTTGACCGTGCAGCGCAACATGGACATCCTGTCGTGACAACAAGTTGGGTAATGAACTATCTCGCTCCAGATCGACGCATTGCTTTTGTCGATGAATTAAATCGTGTTGGGTCCGAACTCGATCTCAGCTGGATCATCGCCGAAAGTCCGTACGAAACTCCAGAGCTTCCTGGTCACAGTGGATCTGATGAAATCATCACCGTGATCACATTGGTGACGTGGCGCAAAGGACAACGCAACGTTCAAAGATTGGCAACAACGCATCCTCATGGACACTGGATTCATTGGGGAAATTAGTGACTTGCCCCCTGGTTATTTACTGAGTGCTTCTATAACGAACGCAGGAATTGGCGTTGGTCGTTGCGACTTCGGGTCGACGCTGACATAGGTAATCACCGCATCAAATCGCGAGTCGTCATCAACTCGTCCATTGATCGCAACATCGAAGCTGCTATTGCCCCATCGTGAGATTTCACAATGCATATCGAGAGTGTCACCAAACTTCACTGGTGAATGCCAAGTGAGTTGCGTGGTCTTCAACATGAAATCAAATCCGACTGCATGAAGATCGGTTGATGTACCAGCCTTCTTCATCTCATCAGCCAATGCGAATCGTGTCCACGTATCAACTGCATCATCGCAATACACAAAATAGTTGGCGTTGAATACGACGCGTTGCATATCGCATTCGCCGTAACGAACACGGAGTGTGTGGACATAGGACATTTTTTTACATCCCTTGTGAGCCAACACGGACAAACTCAGTGACTGAATCGGCAATCATTTGAACGGCAACTGCGGCAAGAATCATGCCCGCAACTCGAGCAAGCAGTAACACGCCAGTTGGGCGCACAATCTTTTGCACTAGTCCGCTAAAGCGCAAAGCAATCATCGAAATAAAGAGTGCCACTGCGATTGCCAATAGAACAGTTGCTGATTCGGCAAAACCGTCTGCTTTGCCAAAGAACACAATCGTCGCCACGATGGCTCCTGGTCCGGCCAACAACGGTGTACCAAGGGGCACCATGGCAATCGACGTGCGTTGTTCGGGAGTTGCTTCGATATAGCCATCGTCGCCACCTTTTCCATACAACAACTGCAATGCGACGAGCAACAAGAGCAGTCCGCCTGCTCCTTGTAACGCCGGAACCGAGACATGCAAATAGTCAAGGATGGTTTGCCCGCCGAATGCGAACAACACAATCACTAAGAAGGCCGTACCGATGGCAAGAAATGCGGCGCGATGACGTTCTTTGTCGGAGAGCTGGCGTGTGACTGCTAAAAAGATCGGCACGTTTCCGGGCGGGTCGAGAATGACCAACATCGTGACGAGCACTTCGCCGAAAAGTCGAAGTGTCATGACTTCTTCCAGTTTGCAACTGCAGTTGCAAACTTCTTGATCTGCTCAGCAACTGGCTTTGGACCAGCACCACCTGGAGTCGTACGCATGGTGACACCGACGCCTGGAGCGATGAGCTCTGCCGCAGCAGCACCAAGCTTCGGTTCGGCAGTCACCAAATCGACCAAAGAACCTTCGCCGGCCAATGTGCGACGCACCAACGCACCCACGATCGCGTGAGCATCACGGAAAGGAGTTCCGGCCCGCACCAAGAACTCGGCGAGGTCGGTTGCCGCCATGGTCGGAGCATCAGCGGCTGACTTCATTCGTTCGGGAACGAATCGTGCAGTTGCGATCATGCCGTTCAATGCAGCCAATGCCAGCGACACTTGATCCATCGCATCAAAGAGAGGTTCTTTATCTTCTTGTAAGTCACGGTTGTATGCGAGCGGCAGACCCTTGAGCGTTGTCAATAGTCCGACGAGATCACCAATGACACGACCTGCTTTGCCACGGGCAAGTTCGGCAATGTCAGAATTCTTCTTTTGCGGCAACATTGATGAGCCGGTTGCATAGGCATCATCGAGTACTGCAAAACCGAATTCGTCGCTAGTACAGAGAACCCACTCTTCACCGATACGAGACAAGTGAATGGCAACCATCGAAAGCCCAAACAAAATCTCGGCGACGAAATCACGATCACTCACTGCATCAAGAGAGTTTTCAAATGGTTGAGCAAAGCCAAGCTCACGGGCCGTGAACGAAGGATCTAAGGGAAGTGATGATCCAGCGAGCGCACCAGCACCGAGTGGCGATACATCAGCCCGCTTGAGTGCATCTCGAAGACGATCGATGTCTCGACCGAACGCCCAACCGTGAGCCAGCAGGTGATGTGCCAACAAGACTGGTTGCGCCCGTTGAACATGGGTATAGCCAGGCAGATACACCGCATCTTCGCCGACGCCAGCTTCGGTTGCCCGAGCCAGAAGTGTTTCTTGCATCGTGATGATCCGATCAATAACTTTCGGAACCTCGCGCTTACACCAGAGCCGCAAACCCGTCACCGATTGATCATTGCGGCTACGACCCGTATGCAACTTTGCTCCGGGCGCTCCACAAATTTCGGTGACGCGTCGTTCAACAGAAGTATGAATATCTTCATCGCTTGGTGCGTAGACAAACGCGCCAGATGACATTTCATTTTCAACAGTTTGCAAAGCAGCAAGTACCGCATCTCGTTCGTCATTGGTCAAAATGTGAACGTGAGCAAGCCCCTTCACATGCGCCCGTGAACAATTGATGTCGTCGAGCCACAAACGTTGATCAAATGGCAAGCTCGCTGTGTATGCCATCAGTTCATCGGCTGGCCCTCCAGCGAATCGGCCATGCCACAATGTTTTGGAATCGTGCTGCTCGGTCATGACACTTTCCTCACCTTGGAGTTTGTTGCGATTCCCGCAAGTTCACGAAGTTTGTCGGCCATGCCAGCGCCACCAATGTCTTCAGAGGCAATACAAAAAATAGTGTCGTCACCGGCGACCGTACCAATGAGCCCATGCATACCGCTGCGATCGAGCGCCGACGCGACGACATGAGCACATCCAGGAGGGGTGCGCACGACAACCATGGGTCCACTGTGTTGCACATCGGCGACCCACTCGCCCATCACACGCCGCAACTGATCTTCGGGTGCAAGTCGAGCAGGAGCAAATTCGGGAATTGCATAGACGGTGTCACCACCTGGAACGCGTACCTTCACTGCACCAAGATCTTCAAGATCGCGAGAGACTGTTGCCTGTGTTGCACTTATGCCACTACCTAATAAAAGTTCGACGAGCTGTGGTTGATTAGTGACCGCCTGCTGCGAGATCAGCGTGGCGATTAATTGCTGACGTTGTGCCTTTGTGCTCATTGCGAAACTCCCAACATGAATGCGAGCACGCCCCGTGAAGCGTGCAAACGGTTGTGACCTTGCTGAATAACTCGACTTGCGGAACCATCGATGACATCGGCAGCGACTTCGTAGCCCCGGTAGGCCGGAAGGCAGTGCATGAAGATCGCCTGTGAATCGGCTTTCGACATCAATTCTGTTGTGACCGCGTATGCACCGAAGATCTGCAAACGTTCAGCCTTTTCAGCTTCTTGACCCATCGAAACCCACGTGTCGGTATGCACAGCATGAGCGCCAACAACTGCAAGTTGTGGATCGTTTGATTGATTGATTGAGCCATTGCCCAATGCGGCAATACGACTCAACTCGGCACCTGATGCTTCATACCCTGCAGGACACGCAAGACGATAGTGAGCACCAAGCATCACGCACACTTCTCCAAGTGAACGCGCCACATTGTTGTAGTCGCCCACGTAGGCAACTGTCTTGCCATCTAACGACCCGAATTCTTGAACCATCGTGAGTGCGTCCGCCAGTCCCTGCAAAGGATGTGATTCATCGCTCAGCATGTTGACAACGGGAATGGAACTTGCCTCGGCCAGCCGTTTGACCACATCGTGCTTAAAAACACGGGCCGCGATCAGACCGTGATAGCCCGACATAATGCGGGCAATATCTTCAACTGGTTCACGAGAGTCGAAACCAACTTCTTCACCACGCGTATAAATCGGGTGACCACCAAGTTGTACGACGGCGATTTCCATACTGTGGCGCGTTCGATTAGACGGCTTTTCAAAAATGAGGGCAGCACCTTTAGGCGTTCCGTCAGATTCTGCGAGGGGTCGACCAAGGCTGGCTGGATCACGTTGTGAGAGTTCAAGAACCAGTTTGATCTCGTCAACAGTGAGGTCGGTGATATTCAGTAAATGTCGCATGATTCTCAGGCGATGACGCCGACTCCCTCTGCCAAAACTTGAGCGATTGCCGCGATGACTTCGTCCATCTCGGCAATTGAAACTGTGATGGGAGGAGCGAGTCGCAACGATGTTGCATTCACTGCGTTGGTCACTACTCCTCGATTGAGTAATTCAAGATAGACAGCCTTGGCATCACGCTTTGGTCCAAGTTCAACCGCCCGCAAGAGTCCTTGGCCGCGAACATCAACGACGCTTGCAACTTTGGTCAATTGTTCGGCCAAGTACTCGCCCTTGTCGTGCGCAAGAACCGGAGCATTGATTCTTCGCATCTCGCCGATGACTGCAGTAATTGCAGCACCAGCAATTGCGGTACCGCTATAAGTCGATCCGTGATCGCCTGGCTGGAAGACAGCGGCCACTTCACTCTTGGCCCAACAGGCTCCAACGGGGAATCCATTTCCGAGAGCCTTGGCCATCGTGACGACGTCAGGAACGATGTCAGCGTGTTGAAAGCCAAACCACTTACCTGTTCGCGCAAAACCTGTTTGCACTTCGTCGACCATCAGCAACATTCCTCGTTCATCACATAGTTGACGAATACCTTGTAGATATTCCCGTGACGCAGGGATGACTCCCCCTTCGCCTTGAACAGTTTCAATCAGGATCGCCGAAACTGATGGATCAATGGAATCTTTCAACGCTTGAAGATCTCCGAACGGAACATGACGAAAGCCATCTGGCATCGGATGAAATGGTTCTTGCTTTGTTGGCTGACCAGTCGCAGCAAGCGCTGCCAGGGTTCGACCGTGGAAACTTCCGAACGCCGATACGACAACATGTCGACCCCGACCACCAAAACGACGGGCCAATTTGAGAGCAGCTTCATTTGCTTCAGCACCGCTGTTACACAAGAAGACTTGGCCATGCGCTCCCGACGCTTCAAACATCAACTCGTTAATCGCCATCGCAGCTTGCGTCGCCACAGGATTCGCAAAGAAATTGCTCACGTGCAACAGCGTTGAGAGTTGTTGCGAGATCGCAGCGGCGACCACTGGGTTGCTATGCCCTAGTGAAACCACCGCGATACCTGACAAGAAGTCAAGGTAACGCTTACCGTTGCTATCCCACAGTTCGGTACCGAGTCCCTTTTCAAACATCACTGCCGGTGCGCCGAATACGGGCATAAACGGGCAGTACTGATTGGGGGCAGTTGCGAATGTATGTCCACTCATGATTCTTGACCAGCCTTTCGGAATGAACTTTCAACCATCGTGCCGATTCCGGAATCGGTGAAAAGTTCAAGTAACAAAACATGGGGAATTCGTCCGTCCAAAATGTGTGACCGCTTCACACCATTACGCACAGCATGAACACAACTTTCAACTTTCGGAATCATTCCGCCAGCAATGGTTCCGTCGGCCATGAGTGCATCAAGTTCGTCGGGAGTCGTTTGACGAATCAAACTGCTCGGATCACTCACGACTTTCCGCAGCCCTTCGATATCGGTGAGGTACACAAGTTTTTCTGCGCCAAGCGCTTCGGCAATTGCGCCCGCAACAGTGTCGGCATTGATGTTGTACGCCTGGCCACTTGCATCAACACCAATAGTGGCGATGACGGGCACGAATTCATCGTCAAGGAGCCGTTGCAGAATTGCTGGATTGATCTTTTCGACGTCGCCCACAAAACCGAGTTCGGGATCTTTAGGGGTTGCCGTAATGAGAGTCGCATCTTCGCCGCTCACACCGACCGCAAAACGGCCATGCACGTTAATGGCGGCAACGATTTGTGGATTCACTTGTCCGCTCAACACCATTCGAGCAATATCAACTGTCTCGGCATCGGTGACCCGCAATCCATTTCTAAATTCGGTGGTCTTACCGAGCCGAGTCATCAGATCGCTGATTTGCGGTCCGCCACCATGAACAACGACGGGCTTTAACCCGACGAGTCGCATCAACACAATGTCTTCAGCGAAAAGTGCGAGCGCGTCAGATTCGGTTGCTCCGGCCAACGCATTACCGCCGTACTTGACCACGACGACCTTGTTGGCGAATTTGCGAATATACGGCAAAGCCTCAATAAGTACAGCCGCCCGTGACTCGGGAGCCAATGCGCTTGAAGAATTTTGTGTACTCACGGGTAAACCCCAATCGAAGTCAATCCAGAAGTTTCTGGAAGTCCAAGCGCAACGTTGGCGGCCTGCAATGCGCCGCCTGATGCGCCCTTACATAAGTTGTCCAATGCACTGATCACCATGACGTAACCGGTGCGTTCGTCGTACCGAGCCGTGATGTGTACTGCATTCGAACCGAGCGTTGCTTTTGTTGAAGGCGAATCTGAACGAACAACCACGAAAGGTTCATTGGCATAGAAGTTCTTGAGTGTGTCAAGCAATGACTGTGTGGTCACCGATGTCCCGTTGACTGGACGCGCGTAGCACGTCGCCAAAATTCCGCGATTCATCGGAACCAAGTGCGGTGTGAACAACAGTTCGGCGCCGATTTGCTCTTGCATTTCGGGCGTATGCCTGTGGTCAAGAAGTCCGTAGGCATTCATGTCTTCATTCACGGTGGTGAAGTTGTTGTTCTGCTTGGGCACTCGACCAGCACCAGACACTCCGCTGGCGGCATCAACGATGATTCCAGAATTTTGAATGAGACCTAACCGTACGAGTGGCGCAAGTGCCATCGTTGCTGCGGTGACGTAACAACCTGGTGTCGCGACAAGTTGCGCACCGACCAAAGCATCACGATGCAATTCGGGCAAACCATAAACGGCTTGTTTCAATAACTCGGGTTGATCATGAGTAAAGCCGTACCACTGCGGATATGCCGAAGCATCTTTGAGGCGATATGCGGCCGAGAGATCGACAACACAACCAACTTTTCCGACAAGTGTTGGGGCCAAGGCCAAGCTGGCCTCGTGAGGCAACCCCAAAAAAGCCACATCGACACCATCAATCTGTTGAGCCAAGGTGTCGGGGTTCGAATCGCCAAAAACTAGGTCCGGGTAATGGGCCGCCAGATTGGGATACGGCGCGGCAACCGCGGTACCTGCTTGGCTATCACCAGTCGCCACCACCAGATCCATCTCGGGATGACCAGCGATCAGGCGCATCAGTTCAACCCCGGTATAGCCCGAGGCCCCAATAATGGCCACTTTCTTGTGGGTGGTTGTCTCGCTCATAGTCACAGCGCAAGATCATACGGACTTCTGCATACAAATACAACGATAGTTCGGTCAAGTGGGATACCCAGCCACGAAGCCGGCGTGAGAACATAGGTCAATGGCAAAGTCTCGTGGGTTCGCTCTCCCCTCGACCAAGGGTCGCATCTTGGTGGCAGCCCCGCCCTTGAACGACCCCAATTTTGACCGCACAGTCATCTACATGCTTGAGCACAGCGAAGGCGGAGCACTTGGGCTCGTGCTCAATCGGCCAAGTGACGATCTCGATATCGAGTTTGACCTGTGGGATTCGCTGGTGACTCCCCCTAATGAACTGTTTTGTGGTGGGCCAGTTGACCCCAAGGCTTTGATTGGCCTCGGCGTCGTTCCGGGCAAAACTCCGGATGGCCAAACATTTGTGTCGATCGATTGCGTATCGCCCGTTGATCTTGATGGTGATCCGACAACGATTGACCCCCGTCCAACTATGGTGCGCATCTTCCACGGATACGCCGGATGGGGTCCGCAGCAGCTTGATGTTGAACTTGAAGGCGGCGCGTGGTTGGTGTTGAACGCATTAGTGACTGACGTGTTCACCGACCAGCCCGAAGAATTGTGGCAAGCAGTTTTGCGACGTCAAAAAGGCGAAGTGAGTTGGCTCGCCGACTGTCCCAACGACCCCAACCAAAATTAGGTTTTCTGGTGGCGAAAACAGTCGGCTAAACGGATGTTTCTGCCACCAGAAGCACTAAGGGTTCGCCGATGCAGTGTTGTTGTTTCACACAATGCGTGATGATCCTTCAAAATATTCGTCAGAAAGCCTCGCAACAACATGGGGTTATCGGCATTAATCAACTCGAAAAACTAGGCGCCACTCGAAACAAAATCAAGGCCCTAGTTCGACAAGACGTTCTTATACCTAGCCCCGGCAAGACCTTCGTGCTTGCAGGATCTCCAGTGACTCCCTTCCAGGAAATTTCACGTGCGACCTTGATGAACCCAGGAAGAGGCGTCGCTTCGCATCGAACTGCTGCCTTCCTATGGGACTGTTGGACCCCTGGAACGGACGAAAACATTGAAGTGATTCTGGAGGGTCGCTCACACCATCAGAGATTTCCAGAAATCACCGTCCATTCACCACGCGACTCACACAACATCACCCCTATCCGCCGACACAACATTCGAACGACTATCTCATCCCGAACAATTATCGATTTTGCTGCTGTTGCCCCACACGCACTTCGTTCACTCG
>WLMQ01000067.1 GCA_009700145.1 Actinomycetota bacterium | reverse complement strand
TTCCAGCGTTGTCTCACCCGTCCGGTCCGTTTGCCTGAGAGATTCCGGGGAGGTTGCTCCTTCGGCGTTGCGATGCTGGCGGCACCGTAACTCTCCCGGTCGGGGTTAACGACAACTTGACCATAGTTCGTCGGCACGGCAAGCAACGACAGGGCAGTAGGTTTCTGATGTGCCGATCATCACCGCGTCCAACCCAAACGGGTCAAACTCAAGCCAAACCCATTCACTCGCGACTGCTCGTGCGATAGCCGCACCAGTCGGGGCAGTTGGTGGTGCATTCATGTTGCACCCCGACACCTTGAGTCCAGGTAAGGCCGCGGGATATCCCGGAGGTTTCTCTTACTACGTGGTCGGTAGGGGAGGGGTTCTCGGCGATGTTGACGCATCAGTTGTTGTTTCTGCGTTCGCATTTTTTGCCCCGAGTCTCGTGCGTTCTTTATGGGAGGCCGGGGTCGTAGTCGAAGGTGCCCGCAAAGCCTCCGATCGCTATGCACTGGCGTGTGCCGAATGGGGACGCCAACGACTAGGCGCATTTGCTCACGCTGAAAGGCTTGCCGAACTTCTCGCAAAAATCGTTGATCATGCTGATCCAACTGGACTTGCACTTTTCGCTGGTTGGCAAACACAAGCCCGCGTCGATGACGCACTTGGTCGCTGCTATCAACTGCTACACGTCTTGCGCGAACTTCGGGGGAGCGTGCATATTGTGGCGATCGTTGCGCACGGCATCGCTCCACTTGAAGCTTTGCTCGTCAATCCTGGATCAACTGGTGAAGCTCAAGCAAAACGTTTTGGCTGGGAAGGTGATTTCCCCAATGCAGATTCTTTACATGCGGCTTTTGCGTCAGCTGAAGAACTCACGAATGTACTGATGGCACGGCACCTTGACGTCTTGCCCGAGAGTGAACAGAACGAACTCATTGCTTTGGTGTCAGAAGTCAACGACCTCATCAGCCATTAATTCGTAACTACTCGCGAAAATTCAAGAGCGTTTTGCCTTGAGTTCTTCGTAATCAGCGATAGCTGTGAGTTGCGCACCGAGTGTCGCATCAACCCAACGACTACCAGCACCAATAATCTTGTCGTAACTGGCCTGCGGACCAGCGAGTTGTCCAGTGAAGTGCGGCATCACTTGCTCGGCGAACAGTTCATAACTACGCAAGGTCTGATGCCAGTCGGCCATGTCGGCACCCATGAAGAGGTAGCAACCAAATCCGCCGGTCTTTTCTTGCAATCGCTCGATCTGCGCAATCGCCATGTCGGGAGTACCAATCACCATGCGACCTGATTCATTCGCTTGATCGATGAAGTCATCGATATCAGTGGGTGGGGGAGGACCATTGGGATCACCCAACGGAATGATGTGACCGAGATAGTCCCAAATCCATTGCAGTCCGTAACGACAATTCTCGCGCGCCTTCTCCATGGTCTCAGCAATATGCATCGGACCCATGAGTCGAGCTTTCGAACGATCGACAACATGACCATGGCGTTGCGCTTCGTCTTCCCAGACTTTGAGGTTGTAATCGAGCATCTGAAACGCTGCTGGTTCGGTCGCAGCGATCGAAATCAATCCAACTCCGTACTTACCGGCCAACTTTGAACCAGACGGCGAAACTGACGACGCGACAGCGATATCAAAATTGCTGTACGGCTTGATTTGCAACACTGCTTCATTGCAGGTGTACCAGTCAGTTTGCTCGGTGACAGTTTCGCCACGGAACAAACGCATCATCACATCGAGCGACTGCTCCATACGAGGACGCTGGGTCATCGGATCAATGCCCAACATATGAGCATCCGATGTCAACTGTCCGGGGCCAGCACCAAACATCATGCGACCACGCGTGAGGTGGTCAAGCATCACAATGCGATCAGCCAACATGAACGGGTGGTGGTAGGGGAGCGAGTTCACTCCGGTACCGAGCTTGATGTACTTGGTTCGCTCGGCAGCAGCGGCAATCATCACTTCAGGAGAAGCAATGAGTTCAGATCCGGCCGAATGGTGTTCGCCGATCCAGGCTTCGTGATAACCAAGTTCATCAAGGTGTTCAAGAAGTTTGAGATCTCGTTGTAAAGCGAGGGTGGGATTGACACCCGTCTTGTGCATGGGTGGCATGAAGATTCCGAAGCGCAGACTCATGTCAAAGTACTAACACACCCAACTTCATTCAATCGTGCCGTACGCACCCGCCGTGCCAGTTGAGCCTGCATCGCGAACCTTGGTGACGGCATGACCTAGATCAACAATGAATTCATCAATGACTTGATGGTGCACTGCATTGACTGTGCAATGCAATGAATCGGGAGGGGCTTGCCGGTCGACATACCAACCGTGCAAAGCCAATTCGTCGGCGACTGCGAAAACATCAAAGCCTTGTGCCCCGAACGACAACAGCGTGCTATCGGGGTAGGCCCGTAGTTGCAGACCGTCGATTGTTTGAATCGCATCAGCCAATTGCCGGGTCGTCGCTCGAGCCGACTGTGTGAGTTGCCGATAGCCATCGTCTCCGAGGTAATTCATCACCGCCCAGGCCGCAGCCATCGGGCCGCCACTTTTGGTACCCAGAACTCCGGACGAACCATACAAACCACCGAGCCAATTGTCGGTCATGAATGTTTGGTACGAACGCAATTTTCGATCGCGGTGCAAAATAACTGAAGCGCCTTTTGCGGTGTAGCCGTATTTATGTAGATCAACAGAAATGCTCGTTACTCCGTCAACTCGAAAGTCCCATAACGGAATTGGCTCGCCAAGTTGTTCTAAAAATGTCAGTGTCACTCCGCCCATACATGCATCAACATGACAGTTGATATTTCGTTGACGGGCAATTGCGGCAATGTCGACAATCGGATCAACAACTCCTTGGGGATACTGCGGTGCAGAACCCACGACCAAAACTGTGTTCTCATCAGTGGCTTGTTGCATCGCGTCAACATCGGCTCGCCAATCCGCTAATACTGCAACTCGGCGACTTTCAAGACCAAAGTAGTAGCAAGCCTTTTCAAATGCCGCGTGTGCAGAAGTGGGCAGAACGACATTTGGTTGAGTGATACCAAACTCACGACGACCCCGTTCGCGCGCCGCTTTGACCGCCAGCAAAATACTTTCGGTACCACCGCTCGTCATAAAGCCGGCTGACTGTTCGTCACCATGGACCCAACGATTAACCGTTGACACAACCTCTGCTTGAAACTTTTTTAAACTCGGAAACGCATCAGCGTTTAATCCGTTCGTCGATCCATACATTGCATAGGCACGATCGGCAACTTCTTGAACTTCGGGTCCGGCGTAGTACGCCAACGAGAAAGCTCGTCCGTCTTTCCAACGAAGATCAGATTGCCCGATCTCTGCAACTTGTGCCAAGACTTCTTGAGCGCGTGAATCCATAACTCGCACTGTAGGCAACTTGTGTGACTACGGTGTCAACCATGCCTGAATCAAAAGCGCCCGAATCAAAAGCATCTCTTGTGTCCGTCGATGAAATCAACGCCTTCATCGGGGGAGAGTTTGGTGGTAATCAGAACGCCTGCGAAGAAATGGCTTTCGGGATGGCCGTCGCAGTGATGTACCCAAGCACGGCCTCGTTACGGCCCGGGAAAATCATTAGCGGTCCAACTGTCTTCAGCATTTGTGATGCGGCGTTGTTCTACGCGTCATTATCGGCAATTGGCATGGAGCCCATGACCTTGACAAGCGAAATGTCGATTCGTTTCCTACGCCCCGCAAGGGGAGAGGTGATTCGGGCGCGAGCACGACTTGACAGCCTCGGAACGCGCTCGATCGTCGGAAGTGTCATTGCGTATACCGATGACGAGTCGAAGCCCGTAGCGGTCGCTCAGGGCACCTATATGCGCCCCAAAAATTCGGCGATCGCCTAAGACCGTCACCTAAGATCAAACAATGTCCACACACGCCGGTAAACCCGTCATCACAGTTCCCGCAGGGGACCCGCCCACAACGTTGGTTATCGACGACATCGTGACTGGCGACGGCAAAGAGGCAACTGCTGGTTGTCGGCCCGTCATGCATTACGTCGGCGTGGCCTGGAGCACCGGTCGCGAATTTGATGCCTCCTGGGACCGTATGGAGACATTCAGTTTCAAACTCGGCGCCAGTGAAGTCATTGGCGGCTGGGATCAAGGCGTTGCCGGCATGAAGGTTGGCGGACGTCGTCAGTTAACGATTCCGCCCGAACTTGGTTACGGCAGCCGTGGCGCTGGCGGCGTCATCAAAGGCAACGAAACTTTGATTTTTGTTGTTGATCTCATTGACGTTCGCTGAATCAGCACGAGCTCTCAAACCGCAGTAGGAGCAGGCTTTTTGTGATCTGAAAACGAATTGACATTCGTTCTAGATCAAAGTGTCATAACGGGTATTATGGGCGCTATTACTCAGGCTGAGCTGAAGGCGTCAACGTTCGATCCCGCAAAGGTCGTGCCGCATCCATGATCCATTCCATGGCTTCTTTCAAACTCGTGACTGTTGGTTTGCAAGCTTTCATTTCACGTTCGGTGTCATCAACTGCACACGCCAAGACATACAGATCGTCGTACAACGAATCAATTTCTTGCCGGGCAACAACTAATTCGTCTTCGCTCAATTTGAGTTCGCGGGCCCGTTGGCGGCCAACCCAATCCCATTGACGACAAGCCTGACTGCAGAAAACCCTTTTTCGACCGGCGCCCTTTTGCTCGGGCAACACTCGGCGACACCAACGGCATCGCGGACCACTCTCGGCCCGCACCCGTACCCCTGTGGTTGATTTCGTCATGACGAAATACTTTCATACGCGTCGATGATTTTGGGTGAATGAGTCGGATTTAATTCTGGAAGCGACAGACTCACAGCATGAATACATCGTCGGGCATTCCGCCAGCACCCGAACGTCGCTTTGCGAGTGACAACAACGCAGCGGTTCATCCGCTGATTCTTGAATCTCTTGAACGTGCCAATCGCGGGCATGCAGTTGCCTACGGCGACGACCCTTGGACCGCCAGCGCCGAAGAAGCATTCAACGAACTTTTTGGACAACAAGTGTCAACCCTGATGGTGTGGAATGGAACAGGCGCCAATGTGCTCGCACTAGCGACACTCCTCTCCCCTGCGGGGGCAGTTGTATGTAGCGATGCTTCTCATATCAACGTCGACGAGACCGGTGCACCAGAGCGAATCCTCGGAGCAAAGCTCATTGACGTTCCGACCACTCAAGGAAAAATCACTCCCGACCAAGTCTTAAATCTGCAACATTTGATTGGGGTCGTTCATCATGTGCAACCAAGTGTGTTATCGCTGACGCAAAGCACCGAGTGGGGAACGATGTATACACCCAATGAAATTGGCGCACTTTGTGATGCGGCCCATTCAATGGGAATGAAAGTTCACCTCGATGGTGCGCGTATCGCGAATGCGACAGCAGCTTTAGGTGGAACTCAACAGGCTTTGAAATCTTTCACGGTTGATGCGGGCGTTGACGTCATTTCATTCGGCGGCGCAAAGAACGGGATGATGTATGGCGAAGCGGTGATTTATCTCGATCCTGAACTGGCTCGCAGCGCTCCTTATGTCCGCAAGCAAGTCACTCAACTTCCTTCAAAAGTGCGTTACATCTCGGCACAGTTTTCCGCGCTCCTCACCGATGACCTCTGGATCAAAAACGCTCGTCATGCCAATGAGATGGCGACCCTCCTGTACGGGCAGACCGTCGGATTGGCCGGCGTCACACTTGATGGGGCGCCCGAGGTCAACAGCATCTTCCCCGTTCTGCCGGCAGCGCACATTGAGGCTTTACGGGATTGGTCATTTTTCTACGATTGGGACTCCCACCACCAGCAGGTGCGCTGGATGACCGCCTGGGATACCGAGTTGGCCGATATCGACCAATTCGTCGCGGGCATCGGCCATTTTGTAGGTTGAGAGGTTTTTTCCTCCCACAATTTTTTTGACTCAACGGTTAATTACATCTAGAGTCGTCTCGTTGTCAGTGGCGTGATCTGCCGACAACACGGGGAATTTCCTTAAAAACAGAGAATTTGCAAGTTTTCACCACCAGGGGGTCGTGTGGCAGCTGTAGAAATCATCATTACCCGTCAACAGACGGACGACGCGTGGATGGATACCGGAGCGTGCCGAGGCATGACCCATCTCTTCTTCCCCACTACCGCCGAAAGGCCTCAGGCTCGCGAACGTCGCGAAGCTTTGGCTCGTAGCGTCTGCTCTGGTTGCAACGTCCAAGACGTCTGTCGCGACTTTGGTCGCGACAACCATGAGTACGGCTTATGGGGCGGCGAAAGCGAAGACGAACGCCACGAGGCCGGCTTCCGCCTCATTGCACCCATCGGCATTCGTGCCAACGCCAGCTGAACAGGTTTTTCACGCTGCACCGCGCGGTCTTGCCACAGGTGAGACAATGCAACCATGAGTCATGTCGGGTATCGCCAAGCCCTTGATGCGGCATGGTCAGATTTCGGTGACGAGCGTTCGATCATCGGAATTGATGACACCAGTCCCAATGTCTCAACCAATTCTGTTTTCCGTCTTCATCTCAGCGACGGAACCCGTGTTTTCGCCAAAGTTTCAAATTACGGGTCATATTTTCTCTTTGCTGAAGACCACGACCGTCTGTTTCGTTGCACCCAATTAATTCAGGGAACTCGCTTTGAACATTTTCTGGCTCCGGTTTTAGAGAAAGCCAACCGGCCGTTCACCTACTACGACGGGAATTTGTGGGTGGCCTTTTACGGCGAAGCAAACAAGCGCGACATGCTTCCGCCACAACTCAATCGAGAACAGTCCACATGCTTGGCTCGAGAGATTGCCCAATTTCATCTCGTCTGCGATTCGATCGCGACCGATATTCCAGCGACATCTAACAGCATCAAATCTGATGCCATCCATCTCCTGGATCTGCTATCTAGTCCTTTCGCTCCTAAGAATTTTTCTCTCCCTCCCGAACACATTGGCGTTTTGCACAAACACACTCACGACTTTTTGATCGAACTTGAAAACATCCGTTACGACTCTTGGAAGCGCATTCCCATTTTGGTTGATTGGAATCTGGGAAATTTCTCGGTTGATAATCACGATTCATCAGCACAACCGTTTACGTTATTTTCGCGTTGGGACTACGACTGGTTCCGCGTCGAGTCACGCCTCCTCGACTTTTATTTTTTATCTCGCGTTTCGTCATCGACAGGTGATCAGACCCAGTGGTCCTACTCCCCTCACACTTTGGTTGAACCAGAGTTCGTTGAATTCATCCGCGCCTATCACGAGGTTTTCCCTCTGACCGAATCTGATATTCGATTCCTTCCCGAGGCTTACCGATTTTTTATTTTGAATTACGTCGTACGTGAGGGTGCTCGATTCTTTCGACCAGATCTGTGCACCAAATTCCGAAGTAACGCCGCACGTTCATATTTGCCCGCAATCGACCGTCTTGATCTGACTCCACTCCTGCGGGCCATTTCGTCATGACGAAATGGCCTAGGACAATTTGGCGCGGGCAATCAGCGCAGTGTTTGTCTCCATACGGCGTGATTCACTAGAGACATGGCCAACGGTTCGCACTCATACGAAGTTGTCGTTCTCGGAAGTAGCAATCTCGACCTCGTCGCCACGGTCGAACGCCTCCCCTCTCCTGGTGAAACAGTTCTTGGCTCCAATTACGCAGAACACGCCGGTGGCAAAGGACTGAATCAATCTGTTGCGTGCCGACGGGCTGGAGCCGACACCGCATTCATCACGTGTCTTGGCACCGATGACGCTGGTGAAACCTTGCACCGCCTGATGACATCTGAGGGAATTGCCGCCTATGTCACCGACCACGCCGGCCCGACAGGTCGTGCACTGATTTCTGTCGATGAACAAGGCGAAAATTCAATTGTCGTGGTGCCTGGCGCAAATACCGGGTTGTCAATCAGCGTCGTTGACGCCCATCGCGATGTGATCAGCCGGGCCGGTGTTTTGCTCTGTCAATTAGAAGTTCCGATTGATGCAGTTGAGGCCGCCCTCGCGATCGCCAAAGTCGGAGGAGCGCGCACGATTCTCAACCCGGCTCCAGCAACGAAACTCAATCGTTCAGTACTGCAGCTCTGCGACGTGATCATGCCCAATCAACATGAAGTCGCGTTACTTGGTGGAGCGTCTTCTCTTCTCGAATCTGGCGTATCAATTGTCGTCATTACGCTTGGTGCCCGCGGCATCAAAATCGTCACCAAAGATGGAGAATTGCAAATTCCTCCATTCGCTGTGCGGGCCATCGACACAACTGGTGCTGGTGATGCCGCCTGTGGCGCCTTAGCGACCGCCCTTGCCCACGGAGCCGACATCACGACAGCAGCACGACGAGCTTCGGCTGCTGGTGCTCTTGCGGCAACAAAAAAAGGTGCAGTCCCATCGTTGCCCACCCAACACGACATTGACGCTCTCGTCAATTAATTGAAAATCATTGACTTCGAAAAGCCACGGCAGCCCATCCGCCACATTCAATTCGATCACATTCTTGAAGAGGCTTCAGTGCTTGCGCCACATGCTCGTAATGCTCAGATAAAACCCCGCTGATCACCAACAAACCATCGAGTTTCGTGAGGCGTTTCAATTCACTGCTGAGTTCAATGAGCGCTGGTGCCAAAATATTTGCTACCACGATGTCTGCTGGTATACCGATCACAGCAAGCGGTTCTGTCGTCACTGACCATTGATCGTCAACTCGGTTCAGCCGAGCATTCTCTTGCGATACCGCGACGCACGAAGGATTGATATCCATTCCGATTGCTTGAACCGCTCCAAGTCGCAAGGCGCCAATTCCGAGAACTCCGCTCCCACAGCCGACATCAATGACAACATCGCCACGTTTTACGTACTTTTCGATCAAAAGCAAACTGCTCATTGTTGTGGGATGGTCGCCCATACCAAAGGTGCTTGCGGGTTCAATCGGAATCACAATGGCTTGATCAGGATGTGCCAAAGAAGCGACTACTTCAGCAACTTCTCGATCGTCACACCACACCGGAGCAATCACAATTCGCTCGCCGATCATTGTTGGTTGAGCAAATTCTCGCCATTTGTTAGCCACCGCATCATTCACGGTTGTCGTCGACCAATCCAATTCAACTGGCAACGACTTCATAGCTTGCTCAACAACTTCGATGTCGTCACCGAGCGATGTTTGCAGTCGAACAATTCCGTCTGGGTCCCAATGTTCTTCGATAGCGACAACGCCCAAGGACCACAACAGATCGCTGACAAATTCAACTTCGGTTGGGGTAGTACGAACAACGACAGAAAGTGTCATGACGAAAAAGTCAATTGATTAATCAAGCCGACGAAGTTTTTCTTTATATAACTTGGCGCGAGCAACATACGACGCTGCACCCAGTTGTATCTCGGCTGCCCGCGCTTTATCAAGTTTGATCACTGCTGGTGCGCCAACCGCCAACGCACCACTTGGTACTTCTAAACCATTCAAGACAACCGAGTTAGCCCCGACCACGGCGCCCGATCGAACGATCACACGGTGCAACACAATTGCGCCGTTCCCAATCAAACAACCATCTTCGATCGTGCAACCTTCAAGGTGCACGATGTGTCCGATCACGCAATCGTTGCCCACGACAGTTGGAAAAACATGTGTGGTGTGTAGCACCGAACCATCTTGAATTGATGTACGTTCGCCAATGATGATGGCGCCATCATCGCCGCGCAAAACTGCTCCGGGCCAGATCGAACTATGTGCCCCAATCGTGACCGAACCGATAACGACGGCTTCGGGATGAACATAGGCATCGGGATGAATCGTTGGGGTGCGGTCCCCCAGGGCATAAATCGGCACTTGGTGAAATTACCAGCACTCCCTCAGTTCATGCGGACATGAACGCACCGCTAGGCGATCCCGATAGGGTTGGCAACCATGTCCCGCAGGATTGAAATCGAGTTAACAAGTTCACGCCCCGATGGGTCCTGGACCTGGCGCGCCGCAGGTG
>WLMQ01000066.1 GCA_009700145.1 Actinomycetota bacterium | reverse complement strand
TCTGGGCAGTGCTCGTGATGATCGGTTCGTTCTTCCGTGGTCCCGGATTCAACTTCGTCTTCCCATGGCGCGACGGCCTGTTCTTCGAGTTGTGAGGATCAAACTTTTATGACACCCCTAGCAACAATCATTATTGCCATCGCAGTCATCGTGGTGTTGGCTGCCGTCGTCCTTGTGACGTCGGCACGCCGCTCCGATGTTCGCGGCGCTGGCGCATTGTCACGCGAAACCGTGAAGCGCGACAAGTCAATCAAAGCCGAGTCGGGCGCTGGCCCAACTGGTGCAGCGTACGAATCAACAGAAGTTGCAACTCGCTCAACCGAACTTGCCAAGGCCACCGAAGTTGCACCCGTTGCATGGGAAGCGCCCGATCAAGATGCAGTCGATGTTTCGCGTCGTCAGTTCTTTAACCGTGCTGCAATTACTTTGATGACGACAAGCATTGCGACTTTTGGTGTTGCGTGTATCGCTTTCTTGTGGCCACGCGCTGGTGGAGGATTCGGCTCAAAGGTCACTGTGGGTCGCCTCGAAGATTTATTAGTGCAAATTCGTAGCGACAAGGGTTTCGTGTACAAACCCGAAGCGCGTACATGGCTGACTGCGTACCCCGCCGATGCTTTGCCGAAAGCGCGTAAGGCTTACGCCAAGCAAGGTCCAGTGCTCGCCGGAATGGAAGCCGGAATCGTGGCGTTGTACCAGAAGTGTCCGCACCTCGGTTGCCGCGTTCCCGAATGCAAGAGTTCGCAGTGGTTTGAATGCCCGTGTCACGGTTCGCAGTACAACCGAATTGGCGAGAAGAAGGCTGGTCCCGCTCCTCGCGGTATGGATCGCTTCGGAGTCACCATCGCTAACGGCAACGTCGTTGTCGATACAGGAACAGTTTTTAACGGTCCAGCAATTGGTACCAACACATCTGGACAAGAAGCCGAAGGGCCGCACTGTATTTCTGGCGGAGGAGCAAAACACTGATCATGATTGCCGCATCAGCTACTAACACCATTGCCATTGTGATCTCGTTGACCTTCGTGGTCGGCTGGATTGTCTATGCCGTGATGAATCGTTCGGCCGGAAAAGCCGAGATCGGTTCAGAAATCGAACTTGCCGCTAACCGCAAGGCGTATTACGACGACGAAGAACTTGAAGGTCATCGCTTACAGCGTATGCAGTTACTCGGCGTGCTGATGCTTGCCACGATCACTATCGGTCTTCCGGCTTACTGGTTGGCCGAGCCGAGCCGTCAAGCCAACACCATTGAAGGTCAGAGCAATCGTTTCATTTCGTGGGGTTCGGGACTCTTTGCTCCGACCGCCGAAGGTGGATTCAACTGCGCAGGTTGCCACGGCGGAATGAATGGTGCCGGTGGAGCTGCTCCGTACACCGTGACCGATTCGAAGACTGGTGAAGTTAAAGCAGTTACGTGGAAAGCGCCTGCTATCAACACTGTGTTTTATCGCTTTGATGAAAGCGAAGTTCGTTTTATCTTGCAGTACGGTCGACCGTTCTCACCAATGTCTCCATGGGGAATTGAAGGCGGCGGACCAATGAATGCGCAACAGATCGATACGTTGCTGGCGTACCTCAAGAGCATTCAGATTCCCCGTGAAGATTGCATCGTTGCCGATGCCAATCCGTTGAACTGCGAAGGCGGGCACTTGCCCGTGACCGAACAAGAGAAGATTCAAGCTGCTGCGCAAAAGACCGTTGACGATGGAACATTCGGATCAATTGGTGAAGCCTTGTTCAACCTTGAACTCAGCTCGGGTGGATACAGTTGCGCCCGTTGCCATACACCAGGATGGAGTTGGGGCGAACCCGGTCAAACTGGCTCGGGTGCCTTTGGATGGAACCTCACTGGTGGAGCAACCAACACGCACTTTGCAACCGAGCAAGAGATGATCAACTTCATCAAGGCTGGTTCAAAGTACGGAGTTAAATACGGGATTCAGGGCCAAGGTTCTGGTCGTATGCCTGGGTTCGGTGACCTTCTTACCGATGAACAGATCCAACAGATCGTGAACTACGTCCGGAACGAACTATGAGCGCACTTCTGAGCATTGGTTGGGAACCCGAACTTCGCGGTCTCCTGACAGTCATCATTGGAGCAGTTGCTCTATGTGGCAGCGTCTATCTACTTCTAGGTACCAACCTTGGAATCCGTTTGGGCCTCTTGGTTGCGATGGCCGGTTTGTTTGGCTGGATGATGATGATGGGCGTCATTTGGATGACTTACGGAATCGGTCTCAAAGGAACAGAACCCTCATGGAAGCCATCAGAGCCTTTTACGATTGTTCGTGATGCAAAGTTTTTGCACGAAGCAGGAGTCATTGATGGCCCAGTAACCGTTGCAGACAGTGCGACGTATCCAGAGATTGCTGCAATTGCTGCAACGGCAATTGAAAACGAAAACTGGGAACTGCTTCCCACCGATGACCAAGGTCGTGGTCAGGCTGTCGCTGCCGCTGACGAAATCATTCAGGTTGAAGCAGAAATGTACGCGGCTGGCGAATACGAAGCAGTCGCGGTGTACGAACGTGGTGGCGATCGTTATCCGAAGTTCGGCGACAAAGTTGACTTCATAGCGTTCTTCCACAAGCCGCACTATTCTGTGGTAGAAATTGCTCCATTATTGCCGCAGCGCGATGAACCAGGTCGTGCGCCTGCTCGCCCAGTCGTCGACAACAGCCAGCCTCATCAGTACGTCATCATGATTCGTGACCTTGGTACCAAGCGTCAGCCGGCGTTGTTCATCACGATTGGTTCAGCAATTATCTTCTTGCTGTGTTGCCTGATGCTGCATCGTCGTGACCGAATTCTTGCGACCAACCTGTCGGGCTCTTCTGTTCCTGCAAAGGCATAACGAATGGGCCAGTACCTCGCAGTTTTCGCACTCACGGTTCTCGGAATTCTGTTTGGTGCTCTGAGTTTCGTTGCCTCACGATTGTTGGCACCCCGCCGGCCTTCGTCAGCTAAAGAAGCTCCCTACGAATGTGGCATTGTGCCAACCCGCGAACCTCCCGAACGATTCCCAGTGAGTTTCTACATTGTGGCGATGTTGTTCATCATGTTTGACATCGAAATCATCTTCATTTATCCGTACGCAGTCAACCGAGCCGAGCTCGGTGCTTTTGCGTTTTGGGAAATGTTGGCTTTTAGCGTGGTGTTCTTTTTGGCCTTTGTCTATGTGGTCGCACGTGGTGCCCTTGATTGGGGTCCGGTTGCCAAGGCTCGTCGACTGGTCGATGGAGTTTCGGCAACGCGCACGTCAACATCGACAATTCGCCGTGTTGGTCTTGAAGGCCGATCCGATAACGACCAGGCTGCCTGAGAAGTAGGGGATTCGATATGGGTGTAGTTCGCAACGTACTCGACGATGGACTTGGTGGTCTCGAACACAACTTCATCACTGGTCGAATTGAAGATCTCGTGAAGTGGTCACGTAGTCGTTCGAGTTGGGGTGCAACTTTTGGACTGGCCTGTTGTGCTATCGAAATGATGGGTACCGGTGGTCCGCACTACGACATCGCGCGCTTCGGTATGGAAGTTTTCCGTGCTTCGCCACGTCAGGCCGACATCATCATCGTTGCTGGTCGAGTTAGTCAGAAAATGGCGCCAGTGTTGCGACAGGTGTACGACCAAATGATGGAACCCAAATGGGTGATCTCGATGGGTGTGTGTGCATCAAGCGGTGGCATGTTCAATAACTACGCAATCCTTCAGGGTGTCGATCAGATCGTGCCCGTCGATGTGTACGCGCCGGGTTGCCCACCAACACCTGAAACTTTGATTCACGCCATCGAAACCTTGCACCAGCAAATTGAAGACGGTGAAATCATGCGTCGTCGAGCCAAGAGTGGCGCCGGTGCGAACATTCACATCACTGAAATTCCTGCTCAGACTTCGCCGGTATCCGTATCGCTTGGTCGTCCAGCAACTTCGTGGACTTCGTCATGAGTGATGTTGAAGTAACTCCCGAAGCGCAGCCGCAATTGCATGGTTGTCCGCTCAGTGATTCACGCGGTCAAACTGTGGTGCATCCAACTCGTGCTCAGTATGTGGCGCTCATGAAGAAATTGCTCGATGGCGGTTACGTCATGTGCAGCGATCTCACTGCCACCGATTACTTGACTCACTCGGGTCGCTCCTTGCCCGAAGGTATTGAAGCCGAACGGTTTGAAATTGTCGTCAATCTCACCGCCATCGCAAGTCGCGATCGCATTCGCATTCGAGTTCAAGTGCCCGAATCTGATCCGATGATTGCTTCGTTGTTTGATTTGTGGCCCGGAACCGAAGCCATGGAGCGCGAAGTCTTTGACATGTTTGGTGTTTCATTTGACGGACATCCCGATCTCACACGAATCTTGATGCCCGAAGATTGGGACGGTCACCCACTTCGTAAGGATTATTCGATTGGTCGTATTCCGGTGCAGTTCAAGGGGTCAAACTCATGACATCGGTTGAAAATGTCTTCAGGACTCATGAAGGCGCACAAGAAATGCGCCCTCGTAGCGAAATCAGTGCGAAAGAAATCTTGCGCGAAGTTGGTTCGGTACTGCGCATGAGCGAAGCCGAAGTTGCCAAGCTCGGACAGATGCCGGCTGACGCCGATGAAGATCAAACGATGATCATCAACATGGGACCGCAACACCCCAGTACTCATGGTGTATTGCGACTCATGCTCGAACTTCAAGGTGAAAAAGTTTTGCGTTGCAAGCCCATCATTGGTTACTTGCACACCGGCATGGAAAAGACCGGCGAAGAACTCACGTACATGCAAGGTGGCACCAACGTCACACGCATGGACTACTTGAGTCCTCTCAATAACGAACTGGTTTTTTCGATGGCAGTTGAAAAATTGCTCGGAATTGAAAATGACATTCCTGAGCGCGCAGTTTGGATGCGCATGTTGTTGTCTGAACTCAATCGCATGAGTAGCCACTTGTTGTTCCTTGCCTCGAACGGCATGGACCTTGGTGCAGTTTCGATGATGCTGTACGGATGGCGTGAACGTGAAGAAGTGTTGCGCTTCTTCCAAAAAGTCACCGGCCTACGTATGAATCACAACTTCATTCGTCCTGGCGGCGTCGCGGCCGACTTGCCACCAGGTTGGCGTGATGATGTTCTCACAATTCTTGAAATGTTGCCTGGTCGTTTGGCCGAGTACGACATCTTGATGACCGATCAGCCCATCTGGCGTGAGCGCTTGCAAGGTGTCGGTGTCATTACCGCCGATGAGGCTTTGGCACTCGGAACTAGCGGTCCGATTTTGCGTTCAACTGGTGTTGCTTGGGACTTACGTCGCGATCAGCCGTACTTGCATTACGACGAAGTTGAATTTGACGTCATCGTCGGTTCATACGGTGACGCGTTCGACCGTTATGCAATTCGTATTAACGAAATTCGTGAATCAATACGCATTGTGCACCAAGTTCTTGATGCCATGCCGCTTGGCGACTATCGCATTCAGAACAAAAAGGTCACGCCACCGCCGCGTGCTCGCATCGATGAATCAATGGAAGCGTTGATTCACCACTTCAAGATTTTCACTGAAGGTTTCAAAGTGCCCGAGGGCGAAGTGTACGTGGCAATCGAAAGTCCTCGTGGCGAAATCGGTTGTTACATCGTGAGCGATGGCGGCCCGAAGCCCTATCGCATTCACATGCGTGCTCCAAGTTTCGTGAACATTCAGGCATTGCCGCACATGATGCGCGGTGGTTTGGTGGCTGACGCGGTTGCTGTGATTTCATCTATTGACCCAGTTCTAGGAGAGGTCGATCGCTGATGGCCCGCTTAACAGAAGACAATGTGCGTCTCGCTAAAGAGATTATTGGTCGTTATCCACGACCGCGCTCGGCGATGATTCCGTTGTTGCACCTTGCACAACAGCAAGATGGTTATGTCACTAACGATGCAATGGTTCACATTGGTGAACTCGTTGGCGCAACTTCTGCCGAGGTGTACGGAACTGCATCGTTCTACGAAATGTTTAAGTTCGAACCAGTCGGTAAGTACCTCGTCAACATTTGCGGAACGATGTCGTGTGCATTGATGGGTTCTGAAGAACTCATGCATCATGCCGAACACAAACTTGGTGTGAAAGCCGGAGGAACAACCAGCGATGGAATGTTTACTCTTGAACATGCCGAATGTCAGGCTGCTTGTACCGAGGCCCCGTGTTTGCAAGTGAACTATCGCTATCGCTTCCGTGTCACGGCAGAAAGTTTTGATTCATTGATCGACGATTTGTCAGCCGGACGCTTGACCGCCGAAATTCCTGATCATGGAACCGTGGCCAAAGTTCTTCAGCACATTCCCGCCGATCGTGGTGTTGGTGCAGTGCCTCCCGAATCAGTGACTGAAGCGCCGGCATGGCTTGATGGGAAGGCTGCGCTATGAGTGGAACATACGCCCACGCTCCAGGCTTCATCGCCGGAGATCGTCCAAAGATCGTGACATCACGATTTGAATACGAAGACTCGTTCACATTGCAGCGCTATCTCGCGACCGATGGCTATCAAGGTTTGCGCGCAGCGCTTGGTCGTGCAGCCAATGAAGTGCACGACGAAGTCAAGAGTGCAACCGTGCTCGGTCGTGGTGGAGCAGGTTTCCCCGCTGGTACGAAGTGGGGACTCACACCACAAGGTGTGTACCCGCGTTACCTAGTTGTCAATGGTGACGAGAGCGAACCTGGCACGTACAAAGACCGCTTGCTCATGGAGCGCGACCCGCACCAATTGATCGAAGGTTGTTTGATCGCGTGTTACGCAGCCGGACTGTCGCAGTGCTTCTTGTACATCCGTGGCGAAATGGCGTTGGCACAAGAACGTGTTGCTGCTGCATTGAACGATGCCTATGCCGCTGGTTATGTCGGTAAAAACATTTTGGGCTCAAAGTTTTCTGTCGACATTGTTTTGCACTGGGGTGCTGGTGCTTACGTCGTCGGTGAAGAAACTGCGTTGATTGAGAGTCTTGAAGGCAATCGCGGAATGCCGCGTCTGAAGCCCCCGTATTTCCCCGCAGCGATTGGTCTCTATGGTCAACCGACCATTGTGAACAACGTTGAAACTTTGGCGAACTTGCCATGGTTGATGCTCAACGGAGCCGAGGCCTACACCGCAATCGGAACCAAGACTTCGCCAGGTACACGTATGGTCGCAGTGAGCGGTCACGTGAATCGTCCCGGTGTCTACGAAATCATTAACGGTCTGACGACCTTCCGTGATTTGTTGTACAAAGAAGAATTCTGCGGTGGTATTCGTAACGGCAACCAGTTGAAAGCCTTTGTACCTGGTGGCGGTTCGGCACCTTGGTTCACTGAAGATCAACTTGATATTCCTTTTGAAGGACCACAAGCTGGAGCCGCTGGTTCGATGCTCGGATCAGGTGCTGTCATGGTGATGGATGAGACAACCGACATTCCGGCCGCTGCTCTCACTTTGACTCGTTTCTATGCCCACGAATCATGCGGTAAGTGCACGCCATGTCGTGAGGGCGGAACTTGGCTTGAGCGAATTTTGAGTCGAGTCGTTGATGGTAAGGGCACGATGGCCGATCTCGATCAGCTCATTGAAGTCGGAACATCAATTTGTCCCGGAGATTTCCCACACGCATCAAATGCGAAGTTAGGTATTAGTGCTGTTCCGTTCCCGTACAAGATGAACACCATTTGCTTCGTCGGACCTTCGGCGTACGCACCAGTGAACTCGGCACTTGTTTTGTTCCGTGAAGAATTCGAAGCCAAGATCGTCAAGCGCAACACGATCCCTGTTACCGCCGTTGGAGCTGCGTCATGACCACGACTGAACCCAACATCGAAAACGCGGCACCAGTTGAGACGCCCGTTGACCCCAATGCCATCACGATGTCGATTAACGGTAAGCCCGTTGCGGCTCGTAAAGGTGAATTGATCATTGCTGCTGCTGATCGCAGTGGCGATTACATTCCGCGTTTTTGTTACCACCCACGTATGAGTGCTGTCGGCATGTGTCGTCAGTGTTTGGTTGAAGTCGAAGGTCCTCGTGGACCGATGATGGTGGTCAGTTGTATGACCCCAGTTGCCGAAGGCCAAATTGTTCGCACCGAGACCGATCAGGTGAAGCGTGCACAAGAAGGCATCGTTGAACTGTTGTTAGCGAATCACCCACTCGATTGTCCGGTATGCGACAAGGGTGGCGAATGCCCATTGCAAGATCAGGCGTTCAGCCATGGTCCTGGCGAAAGTCGTTACATCGAAGAGAAGCGTCACTACGAAAAGCCGATTCCGATTAGCGATCTGGTTTTGCTCGACCGTGAGCGTTGCATCTTGTGCGACCGTTGTACGCGTTTTGCCGATGAAGTTGCTGGTGATGCGTTAATTCAATTCACGTCACGTGGCAATAACACGCAAGTTCAAACTTTCCCCGACGAACCATTTAGTTCATACTTCTCGGGTAACACTGTGCAGATTTGCCCAGTCGGTGCACTGACTGCACAGCCATACCGATTTAAGGCCCGTCCATGGGACCTTGAAAAGACCGAGAGCACATGCACAACTTGTTCAGTGGGTTGTCGAATCACGCTTGAATCCAGCCGTGACGAATTGCTGCGCTACCAAGGTGTCGACAGCGACCCGGTGAACCACGGTTGGTTGTGCGATAAGGGTCGATTCAACTTCGAATCAGTGAAGAGCGATCAGCGTCTGACCGAGCCGATGGTCAAGCACAACGGTGCTTTGGTTCCGACTTCGTGGAGTTCGGCGTTGTCAACTGCGGCCGATCTGATTTCGAAGTCGATCAAAGAAGGCGGAGCACAAAGCGTTGCCATTATTGGTGGTGCTCGTGGAACCAATGAAGATGCTTACGCTTGGTCATTGTTTGCTCAGGCACTCGGCGTCACCAACGTTGATGCCCAACTTGATGATGGTTTACCCGCCTCGGTGTACGCATTCAACCAGGCGACTATCGATCAGGCGGCTAACGCAACGACAGTTATCTTGTTGTCGCCAGACCTCAAAGAAGAGTTACCCATTTTGTATTTGCGCTTGCGTGATGCCTCTGAAAAGAAGCGCAGCAAACTGATTGAATTCGCTCCGAAGCAAACTGGCATCACGCGTTATGCATGGAAGTCGGTGGCATACGAACCAGGTAACCAAGTTGCCGTTGTTGCCAGCACTTTGGCTGAAGCAACTGTTGCAGCTCAAGTTGCCAAAGGTTCAGTTGTCGTTGTTGTGGGTCGCGCCAACTTGGCCGAAGACGATTCGTTCACGATGGCTGCACTCGAAGCAGTGATGGCCGCTGCTCCCAACGCCTCGGTTCTGCCAGTAGTGCGTCGTGGCAATGTGCGTGGCGCGATCGAAAGTGGTTTGGTCACAGGTTCAACAACTTCAATCTTGCGTGCAGCTGCTGCTGGAAAGATCAACTGCTTGATTCTTCTTGGTGCCGACCCGATTGCTGATGTGCGTGACACCGAACTAGTTCGTCAGGCCATGGCTGCTGTTCAACATATCATCGCGATTGATACTTTTGCTTCGTCTTCATCACAGCGCGCCGACGTGTTGTTGCCTGCTGCTGCTTTTGGTGAAAAAGATGGAACCACGACCAACCTTGAAGGACGAGTCACACAGCTCAACCGCAAGGTCAATGTTCATGGTACGGCTCGCCCCGACTGGATGATTGCACTCGAACTTGCCGATTACTTGGGTCACGACTTGGGTGTTGGTTCGGTTCAAGAAGTTCACCAGAAATTGGTGAGCAAAGTTTCGGCATTCGCTGATGCAACTCGTGCCGCACTTGCCATCAACCCAGACGGAATTTTGTTGCGCCGTTCAACGAGCAATGGTTCTGCAGCCACCACACCAGTCTCACCCGATCGCCCCGGTTTTGGTTATCGTTTAGTGGTCAGCCGCAAGTTGTATGACAACGGAAGCAACGTCGCACATTCGGAGTCATTGGCTCCATTGGCAACAGGTTCGTCATTACACATGCACCCGCTCGACCTCGATCGACTCGGTGCATCGGT
>WLMQ01000065.1 GCA_009700145.1 Actinomycetota bacterium | reverse complement strand
TTGACCAGGAACCGGTGGAAGGTTGAGCACGTTAATGCGGTCATATTCGCCGATGAGGTCGTAGGTGTTGGGATCGGCAAATGTCAACGGAACCAAGCCCTGCTTCTTGAGGTTGGTTTCGTGAATGCGAGCGAATGAGCGTGCAAAAATCACGACGCCGCCACGGAAACGTGGTTCCATCGCGGCATGTTCGCGTGATGAACCTTCGCCGTAGTTGCGGTCGCCAATTGCGCACCAACGAATGCCGGCTGCGCTGTAGTTCTTAGCGATATCGGGGTACAGACGAGTGCCACCATCGGTGATGTCTTTTCCTTCACCAACTGCATCATCGAATGCATTGACTGCACCGATGAACAAGTTGCCAGAAATGTTTTCGAGGTGACCGCGATAGGTGAGCCATTTTCCGGCGGCCGAAATATGGTCGGTCGTGCACTTGCCTTTGGCCTTCATCAACACGGGCAGACCAAGGTAGTCCTTGCCATCCCAAGCAGAGAATGGTTCAAGCAATTGCAAACGTGTGCTCGTGGGGCTCACGGCAACAGAGACACCGCTTCCGTCTGTCGGGGGAGCAGTGAATGTGTTTGAGCCAGGATCGTAACCATTGCTCGGCAAGACTTCTCCGACTGGTGCGACAAGACGTACTTCAGTTCCGTCGGGAGCAGTGATGGTGTCAGTTGTGGGATCAAAGTCGAGACGACCAGACAATGCGATTGCCATGACGGTGTCGGGTGAAGTAACGAAGCTCAAAGTGTTTGCTGAGCCATCGGCGCGTTTCGGGAAGTTGCGGTTGAACGAGTTGACAATGGTGTTGGGCTTGTCGGTCGCTTCTTTGGAGCGTTCCCATTGACCAATGCACGGACCACATGCATTGGCAAGAACAGTTGCGCCAACTGCTTCAAGGTCGGCAAGTAAGCCATCTCGTTCGATGGTGGCACGAATTTGTTCTGAGCCTGGGCTGATGAGTAATTCGCACTTGGCTTTGAGCCCTGCAGCGACTGCTTGACGAGCAATCGACGCGGCGCGGGTGATGTCTTCGTACGACGAGTTGGTGCATGAACCAATGAGTGCTGATGAAACCTCGATTGGCCAACCATTTTCGCGAGCAGCGTCACCGACTGCTTTGCCTGTCTTGTGGGCACGGTCGGGTGAGTGAGGTCCGTTGATGAGCGGCTTGAGATCATCAAGGTTGATCTCAATGAGTTGGTCGTACTGTGCGCCTTCGTCGGGACGAAGATCGGCGGCAACTTTGTCGGCTGCTGCGGCAATCGCGGCACGATTAGTGGCCTTCAAGTAGTTCGACATGTTGGAGTCGTATGCGAACACTGAACACGTTGCGCCAATTTCTGCACCCATGTTGCACACAGTCGCTTTACCAGTTGCCGAAATGCTGTCGGCGCCAGGTCCGAAGTATTCAACGATTGCTCCGGTGCCACCTTCAACGGTGAGAACGCGAGCAACTTCAAGAATGACGTCTTTGGGTGATGACCAACCACTGAGTGTGCCAGTGAGTTTGATACCGATAACTTTGGGCCACTTCACGTTGAACGGGAAACCAGTCATCACGTCAACTGCGTCGGCGCCACCGACACCAATGGCAACCATGCCGAGTCCACCAGCGTTAGGTGTGTGGCTGTCGGTGCCGATCATCATGCCGCCGGGGAATGCGTAGTTCTCGAGCACAACTTGGTGAATGATTCCGCTACCAGGGCCCCAAAAACCAACGCCGTATTTGGCAGACACGCTCTTCAAGAAGTCGTACACCTCGCGGTTGTCGTCGATGGCGACACCGAGGTCGATCTTGGCGCCAACTTTGGCCAAGATGAGGTGATCGCAATGGACAGTTGATGGCACTGCGGTTGTTGATAGCCCGGCGGTCATGAACTGCAACAACGCCATTTGGGCGGTTGCGTCTTGCATCGCAACTCGATCGGGATTGAAGTCGGCGTAACTTCCGCCACGCACCATTTCTTGAGTCGTTGGATCAACGAGGTGGTTGATCAAAATCTTTTCGGCCAACGTGAGGGGTCGACCCAAGCGCTGACGGCCCAAGGCAGCCCGCTCGGTGAGCGTGGAATACACGTTGTTGACTAGTTCGACGGGGGTACCTGCGGAAACGGAGCTCATGAGACAAGTATAATACAAGTGTGCGCGAGATCAGGTACAGAGTCATAGCCGATGAGTTACGAACTCGAGTGCAAGATGGCACCTATGGAGCAGGTCGCCTGTTGCCCTCCGAGTCTGAATTGGGGTCTGAGTTTGACGCCAGTCGCGTCACTATTCGCCGGGCGCTCGAGACCTTGCGTGATGACGGCCTCGTTGACGCTCGTCAAGGATTTGGATGGTTTGTTGCAGCGGCTCCTTTGCAGCAGAGCCTTGGTCAATTAGCGACGATTGAAGCGCAATTGCTCGATGGTGGAATCAAGCCTGAACGGCGAATCCTTGAATTCGCCTTTGAAAAGGCCTCAACACAGGTGACGAAGATTCTTGACGCCGATCAAGTGTTGCGCGTCAAGCGACTGAATTTGGCCGATGGTGAACCATTCGCTTTAGTGACGGTTTGGTGTCGTGCCGATTTAGGCCAACATCTGTCGCGAGCCGACGTTGAACGATCTCCGTTTTATGAACTTCTTGATGTTCCGCTGAAGGGCGCCACGCAGACCATCGGGGCCGATGCTGCGTCAACCGAGAACGCCTTGTTACTAGGTATTCCAGTTGGAT
This sequence comes from Actinomycetota bacterium, assembly GCA_009700145.1. GTDB lineage: Bacteria > Actinomycetota > Acidimicrobiia > Acidimicrobiales > Ilumatobacteraceae > Casp-actino8. The sequence continues at coordinate 7,311 of WLMQ01000065.1, read as the reverse complement.
CGCCAGTCCTTCGCTGCACGCGCATCACAACTGATACTGATGGTCGGGCAGTGCTGCTATCCGAGCATGTTTTCCCGGCACACCGCACCGAGTTTGTTGTCGAACTTCCACAAGCCGAGCGGTCAATTGCTCCAACTGGCTTACGACTGGTTGAGTAGCCCTTCTGAAGCGGGCTTAACAACTAACCTTCGTTCGTTATGACTGAGACTTCGTCAGATTTGGGATTGACCCGCGAACCGCCAATTGATTTGCGGATGTCTCACCTTCCAGGCCTTGACGGAATTCGAGGTGTTGCCTTGGTGATCGTCTTGCTGTATCACCATGGTGTCACTTGGATGACCGGTGGCGAACTCACGGTGTCAATGTTTTTTACTTTGTCTGGTTTTCTTATTACCCGTCTAGTCGTTAATGAATGGGCTAAGTCAGGGACCATTTCGCTGAAGAATTTTTATGATCGGCGGATCAGGCGTCTGTTCCCTGCTTCTTTCTTTGTTCTGATGTCCGTTGTCATTGTGTGGACTGTTTTCCCTGGTTCGGGACGGCGGTTGGCATTCTGGGAATGGATGTCAGGCATGTCCTATTTCGAAAACTTTTATTTACAATCGGCCGGCAAAAGTTACGGCGGACTATTTGGATTAGGGAATCCGGTTCAACACTTGTGGAGTCTCTCGCTCGAAGAACAGGTGTATTTGGTTTTCCCCGTGTTGTGTTTGCTAATGCTGCGACGACGTTATTCAAAGCAAGCTGTTTGGCGTTTTTTTAAGGTGCTGAGCGGATTGGCAGTACTCGGCATTGCCTTTGGCGCATATAACCGTACCCATGTTCCGCTTTGGAGCCATCTGCCGGCGGTTGAGGCGAAGTGCAGCGATTCATCTTGTGCCTACTACGCGACCGAGGCGCGTGTCGGCGAATTTCTTATGGGTTCGGCTTTCGCTGTTTTGTGGTCGGTGTGGTCGTATGTGCCGCGTCTCATTGAGTTATTGCGTCGACCACTCGCCGCAGCGCTCTCTTGGCCATTTTTAATCGCGGCATACATTGTGTGGTTCAAAATTGGTTGGCGAAATCAATGGGGCGATGTGTTTTTTCCTTGGTCGGTTTTTTTCAATGCATTCGTCACGATGTCGTTTATCGCTTTGGCACACACCGGTGTAGGTATTTGTCGCTTGTTGTCATGGAAGCCAGTTGCATGGATGGGTCAGGTGACTTACACCGTCTATCTCGTGCATTGGCCAGTATTTATGTTTTGGGATTCGATGCGATTGGACATCAACCTTGTGAAAGTACATATTCCGTTTACCGATTGGGACACCACCGATGGGTTCTGGAATTTCATTTTTAAGATCGCGATTACTTTCACCATTGTTTGTCTGATTTACTACCTCTTAGAAAATCCGGTGCGTAAGCGAGTTATCTGGAAAGGGAGTCGGCTGTATGTCTGGCTAGCTGTGATGACTGCCGTAGGTTTGATTTTTGCAGTTGTCGGCAACGATCGTCGTTCGTCGGCAAGCGATGTCTTGTCTGTGCTGGATGCGCAAGCCCTAGCCATGCAAGAAGAGGCACTGGCAAATTTGCCCGAGCTCGGTGCAAACCCTCCTAGTGTTTCTGCAGTCGATCCCGAATTGCCAGCGCGCATGATGATGGTTGGCGATTCGCAGAGCTGGGTCCTTGCTGCTGGTTTGGACGAATGGGAGAAAGCGAATGAAGTCATCAATCAACCTTCTCCTGGCGTTGGATGTGGAATTGGTGAAAACACTCCCTTGAAATATCTAGGAGTTGAGCAAGAGAAGCGGCCAGGTTGCACCGAGTGGCGCGATGCTCTCGGTCCGATCGTGCAAAAGTTTCAACCCAATGTCGTGATCATCGTGGGTGGAGGTGCAGACCTGTCTGATCGCAAAATTCCAGGTGTTGAAGGCTGGTCACATATTGGACAACCCGAATACGATGCGTGGCTATTGCAAGAATTTGCGGCCTTCACCGATGTGATGACATCAACTGGTTCGCTGGTGATTTGGTTCTCGATGCCACTTGTTGACCCGCCATATGTTTCAGGTGAAACGGGTAAACCTCCCTTTGCTGAAGCAGATTCGGTGCGTACGGCGCGGTACAACGAATTGATTGCTCAGTTTGCCGACTCCGACAAGCGAGTGAAGTTCGCGGATTTTGCAGCCCAAGTTAAAGCACATCCTGGTGGCGAGTTTGAACCCAAGATGAGGCCTGATCGCACTCATATCGATCTGAAGTATGCGCCAGAGTTAGTGGACTGGATCGACGCGACAATTAGGGATGCGTATGCCTCTAGGTAATCGATCGCTGTGGACATCGATCAAACGTTTATGGACGCACGCCGGTCCACGAGCTGCGGTGATTTGGTTCGCGGTTTATGTACTTGTTTGTCTGACTGGGCAGAAATTCAATACTGACTATCTCAACTTCGGGTGGCAATTGATTCCGTGGGACATCTTGTCGACAGATCCGTTGCGCAGCGTTTTCTACTTGCATATTCAGCCGCCGTTATGGAACTTGTTGTTGGGAACGACGGCGTGGCTTTCGCCGTTTTCTGATCGACTCACCCTGCAAGTACTGATGGCATTGATTGGCGTTGCAGTCGCATGGCTAGCGGCAGTGTTGGCGCGACGTTTGGGTTTGTCGCGAAATACTGCAGTCATTGTGGCCTTGATTGCGACTCTGCATCCCGAAGTTTTTAAGGGTGCATTTGAACCAACGTACGAAATGGCAACGGCTGGTTTACTGTTGTTGGTTTTGATTGCTGTCGCCGACTTGTCGCGAAAAGAAAATGTGCGTCGCTCGCTGGTGATTCTGGCAAGTGCAGTCACAGTTACAGCGCTCACGCGAAGTTTGTATCACCCAGTCTGGGCCATCTTGATTGTGTTTTTCGGATTGTGGCTGGTACGACATCGCATTAACTGGAAGTCATCAATCTTGGTCTTGTCAATTCCGGTGATCTTTATGGGTGGATGGATGGCCAAGAACGAGGTCTTGTTTGGGCATGCGACGATGTCGAGTTGGTTCGGAATGAATTTGCAACGTGCCGTTATCCCAGTTTTGCCAAAAGACCAACTCGATGAAATGTACGCACAGGGTCAAGTATCCGACATCGCCATGATTGGCCCATTCGGAAAATATGACCTCTATAAAGATGTCGTTGAACCATGTGTGCCCAAGCACCATTTTCGGGCGCTTGTTGAACCCATGCGCACAACAGATGAATGGAGTCCAAACTTTAACGCCGAGTGTTTCCTGCCGATCTTCGATCAAGCTGGCAAAGATGCGATTGCCGTGATTAAGGAACATCCTGAAGCTTGGCTTGAAGGTCGTTTGTGGTCATTGAGAACAACTGCTGCGGTTTCAACGATTCCTTCGGAAAGTAAATCTGTAGTCGTGCGTCGACTGGATCAGATATTTTCTATCGCCCGACTTGATTTTGGTGGAGTGCTGTCGACCGAAGGGTGGGGTACACCCATTTATGGGCAACTGGAAGCACGAACAGATTTTGGCTTGATGTTGATTCCAATGTATTTATTCATTGGAGGCCTGGGTTTGTGGCAGATTGTTCAACGTTTACGCCGAAAAGTGTTGAGCTCAAAGGCACCGATTTATCTTGTCGGTTCTTTTACGGTCGCCTTCACAGTCATCGTTGGGGCGATTGCTGAACTTGGCGAGCAATCGCGTTTCCGCACGATGGTTGATCCCCTCGTGACGGTGATGATTATGGCCATTGTAATTCCGTTTGTCCGGCGCCAATATCACAAGGTACGGATTCAGAAGAATTAGTCGCAAGCGGTATTGCTCGGGAAGTAAACGCTCGCCCCATCGAATTCTTCGAGTGTTAATCGGCCGGAATCGACTTGTTGGGTGAGTAGTCCGATATCTGCGCCAGAGAATGTCACGGCGTCGCTTAAAGCCACAACTCCATTGTGTTGAAGTAGAGCGCAGGGAAGTGCTTCGTACAGAGCGGTGACATCTTGGGCCTCGCCGGTCAGTGCCTTGACAGGAAGTGGAGCGTAAGCAGCGGGGAGTCCGGTGTCCCAATGAACAGCGTCTGCGTCATTCGTAATGATGATCTTGGCACCAGATTGAAGCGCAGCGATTGAATACGGCTTGAGTTCAGATCTATCACTGAAACTTTCTGAGATATTCCATGGTCGAACGGCGAATAAAGCGAAAAGAATCAAAGCAACCATTGCGCTTGCAATGCTTTGAGTGAGACGCATACTTTGTTGTTTGCTGACGAAGTCGTGTGTTGACCAAACGACGGCAGCGAGCGTGAGAATGCCAGTTGGCAACATCAAGCGATTATCGGCAATGACCAAAGCGTCAAAGCCCATCATCCCCGCAACTAATCCCGCCGAAATAATGGCCGCAGCACCAAGGGCAAGTTCGGCAGTTGCGGTGAGAAATTGACGCCGACGGACGATGCTGTAGAGCGCAAGGATGATGATCGCAAGCCAGGCAATTGCGACAAGCCACGACCACCACGAGGGTCCCTCGTTTGTGAAATACGTACGACGGAGGTCGCCCTGTTTGGCGTCAAACCAACCGCCGATTGAACGAACAAAAACTTCAATATCGATTCGTCCGAGTCCGCGCCAGCCAGCGTTGTGCCCGCCGCCAGCTGCCGATGCCAACAAAATGTTGAGTGCAGCAGGCGCGATCATCGCCATTGTCCATATGAATGATGAAAGTTTGCGCCCGGTCTTTTGATAGCGCTCCCATCCAGCAAGTACCGCTAACGGCGCTCCGATAAAACGCAACAAGCCAGCCGCTATTGACAGAGCGACGACAGGAGTCCACTTTCCACCGCTGCGGAATTTTGCGAGAGCAATGACCAGCCACAGTGCGACGGCACAAAACAATGGCTCAGACAAAGCGCCTTGTGTGACCAGTCGCATTGCCGGTGACATCGTGATCAAGATTCCCGTTGCACCAAGGGCGATTGAAGTAATTTTTGATTCCTTCAATTGATGTGCGCCCGCAATGAATGCAATGGCAACCCCGATAAGGGCGATGACACAAAGCAGTTCCATCGCATGATGTGAACCGATGACGATTCCGATCGTGCCTGCCACGAGCGGATAGCCAACAGGAAAGTCGACGAACGGTAGGCGGCCAGAGCGTTCAAGAAATTCGATTGCCGAAAAATTAGAAAATGATGGTGCAAGATTGGTTGTGAACGGATGTCCGTTAGTGGTCGCTTCGGTGCCACTCCAATAGGTCACGGTGTCGAGCAGATGCACGATCCCATGGCGAAACTGCAGGATGCCAACAACGAGCGCACCCAAAGTAGCGAGGCCGTATGAGGCGAGAGCCCAAGGCCCATGACCAGTGAATTGACTGGGGGAGAGTCGTTCTTTGAACCGAGCCACCTGTTGAGTCTGTCAGGCTGCGACACCTGAACAGTTCACCTGCCAAGATGTATCCATGGCTGTTGAAGATCGCGTCTCAGTAACTATTAGCAACGGAATCGCCGATGTGCGAATGAACCGTCCCGACAAGCGCAATGCGTTGGACAATGAAATGTTCTTGGCTTTGGCGGCTGCCGGAGAGAAACTCAAAACCGACAAGTCGGTGCGCGTCGTCGTGCTGTCGGGTGAGGGTTCGTCCTTTTGTGCCGGTCTTGACTTTGGTTCATTCCAGCAAATGGCCGGCGGAGCCAAAGCCGAGAATGCCGGTGAAGGCAATCCCGGAACAATGGCCGCTGGTCGCATCACCCATCTTGGTCAGCAGGTTGCCTGGGTCTGGCAAGAGATTCCCGTACCGGTGATCGCAGCAGTTCATGGACACGCGCTTGGCGGTGGAATCCAGATTTGCCTCGGCGCCGATATTCGCATCGTGCACCCCGACACGCAGATGTCAGTTCGTGAAACTCACTGGGGTCTCGTGCCCGACATGAGTGGCACTCAGGTTCTGTCGAATTTGGTGCGTCCCGATGTCGCCAAAGAACTCACGTTTACCGCGAGAGTTTTCAGTGGCCGAGAAGCATTCGAACTTGGGCTCGCAACTCGCGTGTCGGAGACTCCTCGTGAAGACGCAATGGTGATGGCCGCCGAAATCGCCGGTCGCAGCCCAGACGCAATTCGGGGTTCCAAAGAGTTGTTCAATCGGGTGTTCTCGGCTGGTGCGGCCGAGCAGTTCGCCGAAGAACGTCGGGTCATTGGCTCATTGATTGGTCGCCCCAATCAGGTTGAGGCTGTGATGTCGAACTTTGAAAAGCGCGAAGCCAACTTCATCGACCCGAGCTGAACGGATTTACGCTCCAACGACGGTGAATCCCATTCGGCGAGCCGCTTGAGCTTGCCTAATGTCAAATGTGACGAAGGTAAGTGGATTGATATTGAGTTTTTGAGCGCACGCAAGATGTATTGCATCAAGTGATCGAACACCCAACTCTTCAGCGATGTCTGCGGCAGATCTCCAGCGAGGCTCGTCGAGAGTGATTAACGCCATGAGATCGAAATCTAGGTCGCATTGTTGTCTGGCCTTGATGAGTTGTGTTCCATCAAGAACTCGAGCAAGGTTGCGACGAACTTCGACATGAGAAAGCCAACTTGTAACTAGAACTGGATCGGATTCAAGGAGAGCCAGCGCGGTCGGGGAGTCGGGTTCGGCGATGTACAGCTTGAGGAGAGCACTGGAGTCAACGTAGGTAGTCATTCTCCGCGATCCTCACGCAACGCGTCTGAAGTTCTTGTGGTTGAAGAAAATCTGGGGCCTTGGCCGATTTTTCCCACTCGGGTGGCTGGCCGTAGCCAGCCCTCTTCAACGCCAGTTTGTAGACGGTCTGCATGAATAATGGGAACGATCATCGCGCAAGGAACACCGCGGTCGGTGACACGAATATGGGCACCCGCCTCAACGAGGCTGAGGCACTCTGAAAGTCGCTGTTTGAGTTCTCTGATTCCGATATCCATGTGGACACTTTAGCATTTAATGTATCTACAACATTCTGGTTCACGAAAATATGACGGATAACACTGATGGTGCCTGATAAATCGATTGGTCGGTGGCGGCAACAGGCCATAGAGTGACCTTTGCCGATCGGGCCAGCGTTGTCCCGGGAGCCACAACCCCATTAGTTCGTGGAACCAAGAGAGACAACGATGTACCCCCAGATCAATCCTTCTGGCCTGCCGAACGCGCACGGCCTATACGACCCTCGCTTTGAGCATGATGCCTGTGGTGTCTCGTTTGTCGCCGACATTAAGGGTCGCGCCTCGCACGACATCGTCATGCGCGGACTCGGCGCACTGTGCAACATGGAACATCGTGGTGCCACTGGTGCCGAGGCCGATA
>WLMQ01000064.1 GCA_009700145.1 Actinomycetota bacterium | reverse complement strand
TTGGCATGACCATGCCCCATTTCAAACTTGTCTTTGAGATGAGCAACCTGCTCCATGTGGGTCAATTTGGACACCTTCTTGAGCTCTTTCATCCAATGTTCAATGGGCTTGCCGTACTTCTTTTCAATTGAAGGAAAATACGACGCCGGTCCGGTCACTTTCTCAGCCATGATTTCTGTTTATCCCAAGAACGGTCGTAGTTCAACATCGGTGGTGCAGACATCCGATATTGTCGACCGACGACAGGCTGCGCCCCACACCCAACGTCGTTAAAAACCGGCCATTCCAGCGAACAACTAAAAGGTCGTCTCAACAGCCTGTACGTGACGGTCGATGTTGGGATGCGCAGCTGGTCGTGGGTGATGAACGTTGACTGAGCCCACACCACCAACTTGAATCAGAAAGAGGGCCTGTGGGCGACGTCAGTGAATCAACCACGAGCCAGTGACGAGCATCCCAACTGGTGGCGAAAACTAACGGAAAAGCCCACATTACTGCCACCAGAAAAACCAAGTTAGAAGCAAGTGGTGAGAAAAGCTGCGAGCTTTTCAGCGTTGGCCTGGATGATCAGTCCACTATCTTCGGTTCGAGTGAGTTGCAACGACGGACAAAACACACCCACTGAGCCGTTGAAGAAATGCGGCGAACCGACTACTCCGCGAGTCTTGCCTTCTTCCCAGTCGCGACGGACCAAAGTGTGGTCAGCGTCTCGAACATATGAAACGCCAAGACTCGCAGCAAGGCCTTGCAATACCGAATAATCAGCCACATCGTTACCAATCTCAAATATCGCCTCTCGAACAACGATGCTCGCTTTTTCACCAGCAGACACGTCTTGTTCATACGCCTGAGCAATCAGAGTGAGTGCATCGAGAGTCGTTGAAGGGAAATGGTTGAGTTCAGTATTAGCGAACTGATCTCCGGCAATTTGCCGACGAAGGGCGTCACAGTTCCCGAGAGCCTTTGCTTGCGCCATCGGAGCATCGTTCACCAACTCGAGTGGCCACGATCGCACAATGATCGGCACGTCACTTCGCCCAATTTCGTCGCGGTACTGAAAAACCCTACGAATACCAACATAGGCAAACGGGCACCAAACGTCAGCAAATATCTCAATCATTGAAAACTCCTTCGCACCTCCCACACTAAATCATTGCTCAATTTGTGGTTGACTGATGCAGATGTTGACCGATAAAAAGATTCTCGTGACTGGTCCGTCGGGACAGATTGGTCTCCCCCTCGTTCAGTTTCTTGCTCCACACAACGAAGTCTGGGGAGTCGCCAGGTTCAATCAACCCGGATCGCGTGAACAACTTGAAACTCTCGGCGTAATGACCCGTTCAATTGACCTGTCATCAGGTGATTACTCATCGCTTCCCAATGACTTTGATTACGTGATCCACCTTGCAGCATTCAAAACCGAAGGACTTGATTACAACCACGCCATCACGGTGAACGCCGAAGGAACTGGCCTCCTACTGCAGCATTGCCAAAAGGCCAAGGCGGCCCTCGTCATGTCGACCCATTCGGTCTACAAGCCAGTCGATGATGCACTGCATGCATTCAATGAGAACGACCCGCTGGGTGATGTCAATTACATCATGTCCCCCACTTACTCAATTTCAAAGATCGCCGAAGAGGCCGTGACACGTTATTGCGCTCGCGCTTACAACCTGCCCGTCACCATCGCGCGAATGAACGCTTCATACGGACCAAACGGCGGGCTACCGACGTACCACCTCGATTGGGTCATGGCCGATAAGCCCGTTGTCTCACGCTGGGATCCATGTCGCTACAGCCTCATTCACCAAGATGACATCAACAACCAGGTTGAATCACTTCTTGATGCCGCAAGCGTGCCAGCAACGATCGTCAATTGGGGCGGAGACGAAACTCCATCGGTTCATGAATGGTGCGCATACATGGGCGAACTCACTGGTCACACGCCAGACGTACGCATCGTTGAAATAGCGAACAGTCTGCGGGGCTCGATCGCCGATGTTAGTAAAAGACTTTCAATCACTGGCCCGTGCAAAGTTTCGTGGCGTGATGGCATACGTCGAGTTTTTGAAGAACGACACGCCGATCAATCAAAGTCAACGATTACTGGTCAATCATCCAAATTACTCAATGAAATCAAGCGTTTTCTCTAACCGAGCAATACGCCGCGCACGATCAAGAAACCGACAACGAGCAAAATCAGTCCACCGATTCGAGTGAACCAATTCTGCTTCCAAGGCTGACTACTAGACCGGCCGAACCATCCGAGAACCGTTGTGATAAATCCGGGCAATCCGAGGAAGACGAAACCAAACGTCAACATCTTCTCAGCATCATCAATGTTAGAAGTCAACAACTGACCCCACCAACGCGCGACGAGCATCATGAATGTCACTTTTAAAATTCCACGAGGCAAATAGCGATGCAACGCTTCGCTGTTTGGCAAGTTGTCATCGACGATTGTTACTAGTTTCGGCAACAGGTACAGAGCCGCTCCTGTCCAGAGTGCCCAGTTGTTACCAATAAAGACAACGGCAACGAATGTAAATGATGCAGTGCGGAACAATGCTGAAATAAGTACTTGCGCTCCACTTGGATCTGGCAATTCTGCATGAGATAGTTCAAGCATTCGCCCAGGAGTCAAAATGACTGAAACATTCTCGAGTACATAGCGCGCGATCAACACGATCAACACAATGATCTGAATACGCGAGACATCACCTGCGTACGACGGACGGAATCCGGTCAATCCAGGAAGTGCACCAAACATCGATCCTGCTGCCCAAGCACCGAACAACACAATCATCACAAAGTCTGCTGTTCGATCCCACATGCCAGCTATGCCGACCGCGTCTTTACGGCGGAACGGACGTGATGCACTTGCCAACATAGGAACGGCAAAGCTGAATACCCAAATTCCCAAGAGACCGCGAATTGAATCGGCCGAGTTGATTCCTCCGCCAAGAACAATCAATAGTCCAAACGTAGATGCAGCCAAGAATCCTGCGAGCGCATCAAAGGTGCCGATCACTACGATCAAAATCAACCATGCGAACGATGGCATCACCGCATTGAAATCAGTGCTCATGGCCGAACCAATTCCGCCGATGATTCCAAGCACCGGCATGATGATCCATGTCAAACCAAGCAACGAGCGAAGATACGTTCCATCAGTGAAAACACGCCCAACCATTGGTGAGAATCGCGCCAACTTGACTGGTAGTGCGGTGACAATTCGATCAAGCATCGAACTTTTCGGCATACGAAGAATGTCATCAGCAGAATCTGTTGAAACTGAATGATGTTTTACTGCGACATCAGAGATGTCTCCCGAGCCACGCTTGCTCGATCCAGAATCTGATTCATCGTCTCCATCGTCATCTGATTTTTCTTCGCGTCGACGACCGGCAACAGCTATTCCGGCTAATGCCATCAGACCGGCCATGTCACCCAACAAACTGATGACCGACTTCGGCTCCGACATCGGATCGTACGGTTCGCCACCTGGGTTATCGCCAGATGTTCCACCGCCACCCGTTGACGAACCATCAGAGCCACTTGCACCATCGTCTGTCGGAGGCGGGACTACTTCATCAACATCAACATCAACGACAACAAGTCCGATTGAAGCCCGACCAAGTGTTCCATCTACCAGATTTCCACTCAGGGTCAAGGTGTGCTCGCCCAACTCGATTCCCGGCGGAACATCAAAGGTTTGGCTGAACGCACCGTTTGAATCTGTGAGTGCGGTACCAAGTTTGATTGGTGTTGAGTTAATCCACACTTCAACTTCTGTTGCTGGCGCAAAACCTTCACCTTGTATCGACACAGTTCGGTCGCGATATACGCGCAGACCTGAGGCTCCGTCAGCAAGCACAGCACCATCGTTGGGATTGATTGGGATAATCCGCACAATAAAATTCCCTGGGTACTCAATGGTCGCTGAATTGTCTTCATTGATCGTCACTATGAGATCAGTGACTACGCCATCAATCACCACAACTGCTTGACCGGGTGCTGTTTTCACGCCGTTACTTTCTGGAAGTAGGTCCAAAGCCGGCAAAGTAGTTGTAGTTGTGGTTGTTGTAGTCGTTGCTGGAACGGTGCTTGTCGGGGCCGTTGTAGCGGGCAATTCTGGGACCGTCGTCACTGGGCTTGGCGCTGCAGGAACAGTTGTGGCTGGCGTCGTTACAGGAGCAGTAGTAGCGGGGCTCGTTGTTGGAGGCGTCGTCGTCGGAACCGGTTGCGGTCGGAATCGCTCGATCACCGCGTTGACCGTCTCGGTGGTCTTTCGCGATTCCTCATTTGGCGTCAAGTCAAGAACGTCTAAATCGGCGTTGAGGGCGTCGACTTCTTCTTGTGTGTCAATGTCGGTATAGCCCATGGCTTGAAATTCGGCAGCAGTAAAGGTGCAATTGCCGTTGGCCGTGCCATCGGCGCAGATCATTAACTTCAATACAGCATCCACAAGCGCCTGCACCTCAGCTACAGAATCAGTTGAGCCTGCGGGCATGATCGCTAAGAACTGATTGATAATGCCGATGTTTGAAGCATCAACACCGATGATTCCGGCACTCGCAAACGTGTTCAACGAAGGGACGGTATTGGTGCCGTCGTAACCACTGATCACACCAAGGGCACTGGCCTGATCGGCTCGCACTTGATTCACAATCGCTTGAATCTCGCTGAGAGAATCAACACCGGTGGTGTCATCTGCCGAGTTGGCAATTGCCTGAACAATGAGTGCCAGATTCTCGGTTGTTACACCAGTAATACCGATTGAAGCGAGCCTCTCAATTGATAACGCCGTTTGAGCCTGTCCGCCTATAGCCACAAGGAATATGTCGGCAACAACATCAGATACTGCTTGTAGTTCGGGGTAAGTATCAACTTTCACAAGTGCGAACCTGTCAAAGATCTCATTCAGTAATCCAGACTTTGCCGCAGTATCAATTCGCGTCAACCCCATCGCTACGTATTGAACCTGGGTCAGAACGATGTCATTGTCGCTGATGCCATCAGCACCGTTCAAAATCGCTACGTAACCAGAAACAATATTTTGAATCTCGTTCGTTGTATCAGAATCAGTCATACCAATCACAGCAAATGCCGAATTGATCGACGACAAATTGTTGGTCGTTACACCAGTGACTCCGGCATTTGCAAAGTCATTCAACGTCGGCACAACTGTTGCGCCAGTGCCGTCATACCTACTGATTCGATCAATCGCATTGAGACGAGACTGCGCCACAGCGCCGTCAACGATTGAACGCAGCTCCGACAGCGAATCAATTCCCGATCCGTCTGCACCGCTTGCACGAATGGCCGCAAGAACTTCCGCAAGATTTGCGTCGGTCACTCCGCTCAATCCGAGGGCAGCAAAATCTGCAGGCGTGAGTGCGGGTACTGCGGCAGTCCCACCGGCTTCACCAATGAATCGAGTGACTATTGAAGCCAATGCTGCGAGTTCTTGATAGCTGTCAACCGCCGTCGTTGGGCGGATGTCAATGAGTTCATTCAGCAGATTTACTTCTGCGGGAGTATCGACATCAGGCAGACCAAGCGACGAGAACTCAGTAGCCGTTAATGGCACTCCGCCGTCTGCGGCACCGTTAGCCAACGCAACAACCTTGGCGTATGCGTCAACAAGTGCCTGCACTTCGGCTTGAGAATCGGTGTCGGCCGCGGACTTGTATGCAATAAACGTGTTGATCGCTGTGATGTTTGAAGAGTCCACCCCAATCACACCGGCATTTTCAAAATCACTGAGGCCAGGGGCAGCATTGCTGCCTGAGTAATTGGAAATGATTGCTAGTGAAGCACCGCGTGCTGCAGAAATACCAGCATCAACATTCGCTTGCAACTTGGCGAGGCTGTCAATTCCTGAACCATTATCTGTGGTCGCAGCAATCGCCGCGATGACTGCAGCAAGGTTTGATGTCGTTACACCAGTAACACCAATGAGTGCAAAATCTTCAGGCGTCAATGCTGGTGAAGCAACTCCACCAGCAGCGATGGCTGCCAAACGAGCCACAACACTGGCGATTGCTTGCAGTTCGACATACGTGTCAACGTCGTTCCGGGCACGGGCATCAAGAATTGAACTTAGAAGACTTGCTTGCGCAGAGGTCGTAATGGCGGTTAATCCAAGGGCTCGATACTGAGTAAACGTCAATGAAATCGCGCTATTTGAAACGCCGTCGGCACCGTTCAAAATTGTCGTATACGTGTCAACAATTGCTTGTACTTCAGAACGTGAATCAGTGGCTGCTGCATTCAGAACCTCTAGAACAGTGTTGACCGAGGAAAGATTTGTTTGATTGACGCCCGTCACTGAAACGGAAGCGAAATCTGCCTCTGCCGGAACAGCGTTAGTCCCGTCGTACACCGAGATGATCGCGAAGGCGGCACGTTGTGCAGCCAATGCTGCATCAACCAACGCTGTCAATTCAGCAAGAGAGTCAATGCCACTTCCATTGTCGGCAGTACCGGCGATAGCCGAAATGACCGAAGACAAACTGTCCTGATCGACTCCAGTGATACCCAGAAGCGCAAGATCTTCCGGTGTTAAAGCCGGGACCGGATTTCCACCGGCCGCGGTATCAAAGATCTTTTTGACGACAACAGCAAGGGCGATAATTTCTGCTTGCGTATCAACAGCCGTTGACGCAAGTTTGTCGATCACGTCGTTGATCAGGGTTGCTTTAGCAGCATTGTCAATATCGGTGATCCCACCAGCGCCATACTGTGATGCGGTCGCTGCAATGCCATCGTCATCAAGCCCATTTGCTCCATAGAGCGCAGAGAACTGAATGGCCGGGATCGTACGTGCTGGCGACGAAGCAACGCTCGTGTTGCCAACTGAGTCCACTTGCACCGCCGTGAATGAATGAGAAGAATTTGACAAGGTCAAAGTTGTGAAGGTCCACGAACCGCCAACTGGCACAGTCACCGTTCCGATGACATTGGCTCCATCATAAATACTCAATGTTGCCCCAGGTTCGCCAGTACCAGTAAGCGGTTGAGCCAATGCGAAAGTCGTGATCGCATTGATGGTCGGTGCATTCGGAGCGACAGTGTCGACCAACATGTTCACAGTTGTTGAATCGGTACTGGTATTGCCAGCAATATCTGTTGCTGATGCTTTCAATGAATAACTTCGATCCACCAATGAAGATGTCGTCAAAGACCAATTACCAGCACTATCTGCAGTCGTGGTACCAATCAAGTGCAGGCCTTCATACAAACTCACAACAGCTAAAGCCTCAGCGGTTCCCGAAATTGTTGGAGTCGCCGTACTCTTGAGCAAATTCGATCCAGTAATCACTGGCGCAATTGGACGAGAGGTATCAATGGTGACTCCAAGGCCTGCGCTGAAACTGCTCGCGTTACCAGCACTGTCAATCACCAAGGCGCGAAGGGTATAAGAATTATCGGCAAGGGCCGACACAGTTATGGACCAATTACCCCCAACAACTTGTCCGGTTCCGATTAATTGGAGTCCGTCGTACAACTGCACTGTGTCGCCACTGGTGCCCGTTCCAACAAATGTCGGCGTGGTGCGCAGCGTGATCCGGTCAGAGGATGATCGTCCAGAATCAGAAGATGTCTGCATAGTTGGCTCGGTTGCATTCGGCACGCTTGTGACGATCTTTAATGTGAGACCCGAAGACACTTGTCCAATATTCCCTGCTCGGTCAAGAACTCGCACCTTCAATACTTGAGAGCCATCCACAAGTACTTCAAGTGGTAACACATAAACATAACCATTCGCAACATCAATGCTCGACACTGTTACCGATCCAATGATTCGAAGCGAAGCATCAAGCAACTGGATTTGGTCGTTTGCGACAACACCTAAACCTGACAAGAGAACTGACAGCCTGGGCTGAACAATTGAAGTGGTGTTGTCACTTGACGAAACACCAGTGTCATCTGTAGCAATCAGATCGGGTATCGATGGAGCGATTTGACCCGTGGTGTCGATCAATACAGAAAGCGCAATTGAGTCACTGCCGCTGACCCCAGCAATCGATCGTGCCTTTGCCGTCAAAGAGTTCGAACCTTCCGACAAATCAATATTTGGTTGGAGCAAAACGAACCCGGTCGAAATATCACTTGATGACAACGTGAGAGTTTCAACGATTGTTGAACCACCGAGCAGCAAAATACTGTCGCCCGCCACGAGTGGACTTCCAGAAATTTCAATCCCGTCGATGGCAACCTTGAATATCGGCCGCAACGTAGATGTCACATTGTCACGAGCTGAAATTCCGGTGTCGGTCGCGTCGGTCATGTTCGGGGCTCCCGGTGTTCCCGGAACTCGGTTATCAACAACAAGATTGAGTTGACCCAGAGACCCAGCCGAGTTGCCGAGGCTTGTCACTCGGCTCTTAACCCCATAGACGTCGTCATTCAGATCACGCAGCGTGAACTGATAGGTAGCAGCAGCAACATCGGTGGCATCGAGAATCCGCGAGGCCATAACAAATCCGGTGTCATCAATCAATTCCAACAACTGACCAGCCTCATGCGAAGGAGTCGCGTTATTCACGAGAGGAACATCAATCCGCACTATTCGCTGAGTTGTGATGTTGTCCGCATTATTCAACGTGTCATCAGCCGCATTGAGATCGGGATCGCCAGGCACAGCAATATTCACCAAATTCATCGTCACGCTTCGTGTGCGACTTGCGGTGTTGTTCGCCGCGTCGGTGGCGGTCACTGAGAAAACAATCGGAGAGGTTGAACCGATCGTCGTCCAGTCTGACGCGGTCAATGAATATGTCCATGAACCGTTTGATGGAGCAATTGACATCGTCAGTCCTGCAAACTGCAGGCTCACCGACGCACCAATCTCGACAGCTCCCGAGATAACGACTCCAGAATCTTTCTCCGAACGAACGACTACATCGTTCCCAGCGACCGTGGACAGCGAAACAGTTGGTGGTGTCGTGTCGATACGCCAGGTCTTGGCAGTTGACGAGGCCGACGTATTTCCAGCAGCGTCAACGGCTACCGCGCTGATGAAATGATCTCCTTCGCTCAGCGTCGCGGCGTCAAAAGACCAAGTTCCGTTTGTCGCAACCAAGGAAGCCAATTGAGTGGCTGGGGTTGTTGAACTATCGGTCACGTAGACAGTCGCCCCCATTTCGGCGGTGCCCGACAGAGTCGGTGTCGCATCATTGGTCAAAATCGGAGATGTTCCATTCACACCCGGCACACTTGGAGCAGCCGTGTCGTAACTGATCGACAAGGTTGAACTAGCGATGTTCAGGTTGCCAGCGGTGTCGGTGAATGCTCCCCCTGCAATAGACAAGGTTCCAGTTCCACCGTTCACGGCCGTTGTGGGTGTGAACACCAACGTGTACTGAGTTGGCGAAACAACAACGAAGGTACCGACCGTTCCGCCCGAGACTGTCATATCACCAAGTACAAATGTTGACGACGGCTCTGACAGGACGACTGTCAGAGTTGAAGTTTGTCCAATCTTCAAAGTTGAACTTGACGCAGTCATTGAGACCGAAGGCTTGACATAGTCCACAGTCAGTGTCACTGCTTGGCTTGATGAAGAGATGTTTCCGGCCGCATCGATCAGGCGTACCGACAGTTGCCCGCCCGCGGCAATTGCCGCTTGCAATTCAGCCGAGGTTGAGAAATTCAGATTGAAGTTCAACGATGTGTCACCCGCCGAAATTGTTGTGTCGGTCGCGATCGTGATTGTTCCGAGAATTAACTCAGCAGATCCACCAGTGGCTTGGCCAGCCACGATTGAAGCCGTCGCCGTCATGTTGGTTGAAGCTGACAACAACGTGTTGGCAACGACTATTCCGCCAACAGGGGTCGTGGCCAAAGCCGTCGGCGCAGAAGGAGCGGTCGTATCAATCACAATCGCCTTTGAAGTAGCGAGTGAACCGCTTGCGCTAGCAATCGGCACGATGAGCCCAGCATCATTGCCCGCAACATCTTTGATCGTTCCACCGTTCAACACCAGCGCCGAAGCCGACTGTGCATCTAGATCACTACTGGTGTCACCAGCCTGAACCACATAACGGAAAGTCAAAATTGATGTGCCTGAACCGCTCACGTAACTCACAGCCCGATAGGTCGCACCAGTTTCTAGCAACAATGTCGGAACACCACCGCCAGTGGTTACAACGACATTTTCCGACAGTGTGACAGCGATATCAATTGTGGTTCCAGCACGATACGCTCCGTTTACCGTCGGCGACGTGAGGCTTGAAACAATTGGGATCAATGTGTCAACAGTTGCAGTGACCGCAGAACTCGCGGTGTTGAGGTTTCCAACTGCATCGCTGAAAACTCCACCGGCAACCGAAATAGACATTGACGTTGTCGAGCTCGTAGTTGGGGTAAATGTGAACGTGTAGGACGTGCCCGAACCCGTGAAACCACTGATCGTGCCACCCGC
>WLMQ01000063.1 GCA_009700145.1 Actinomycetota bacterium | reverse complement strand
TCTGCCGTTCAGGTTGGGTCCGCGTTGTGTACGAAGATCAGGGTGAACCATTCATCCTTCATGCAGGCGACTGCGTCATTCAGCCTCCGACCATTCGTCATCGAGTGCTTGAAAGCGGAGACAATCTTGAAGTCATTGAAATCGGTTATCCAGCAGAGCACTTAACAAATGCCGACCCCACTACATCGTTACCTAATGCTGAGGTGAATCCAGACCGCGTTTGGGAAGACCAGAGTTTCATCAGGCATATCGCTTCAGATGCAAAATGGCAGCAGCTTTCGATAGGCGTTGAATCGACCGACACCGGAATCCTCACAGCAACTCAAGGTTTGACCGATGTGAAAGTCATCAAGGCCAACGGCAAGAGCAGTTGGCAGCAATCAACGATTCGACCATTGACATTTGAATTCCTGTTTGTTCTTGACGGCGACGCTCATGTATCGACAACTCAAGACGGCGAGCATGCACTCGTTAATGGCTCAAGTTTGGTGATCCCACCTGGAAACTCCTACACAGTGAACCACGACAATCAAAGTCACATATTGAAACTCTCATTGCACGCCGTCAAATAGCGAATAGAGCTATTACTGACGTCCCATTTCGGCGCGAGCTTGTGACTCGTTATTCTTTGGGTCTTTCTTCGTTTCGATCAACGTAATTGTCACCGAGTCAAGGGTGCCTTCAAACGGAAATCCATCACTGCGATTTGCATAGTCAAAGGCAACCGGTGATCCATGGTCGTATGCAACTGACGGACCAACGCTCGAGATCACGCGCATGACGAAAGGCAATTCCATCCGTCCGACTTCTTCTTGGTTGACCAGCAAAACGACATAGCCCGCCTTACCGGTTCGGCGAAGTTGACACGTGAGAGTTGACGAACCAGTCGGCAATTCTGCTTGTGATCGTACAACGAGGTGCTCGCCAAAGAAGTTGTAGTCGAACACCAATCGATTTTCGAAAACATAGAAACTAAAGCCAGAGTTCTCGGTTCCAGTAGCGAAGATCACTCCGCCCTCGGCGTCTCCGCGATCGACCGCTGCTTCCATATCCCAACTACGACCGCCCATGGAAGCTGCAGCTTGTGAGGGCAACGGCGCCATGGGTGGACGGTAGACGTACTTGCGTGATTCTGGGTGCGGACTGTTCTTTTTGAAGTTGATTCCGAACAGCTCAATTCCTCGATCATCAAGAGGCAAGACACCTTCGTTCTCGGCTTCTTCCCACCACAAAGCAATGAGTTCGTTCAAACGATCTGGTTCTTGTTTGGCGAGATCATTAGTTTCTGAACGATCTGCTTCAACGTGATACAGCTCCCACTTATCATCGTCGAAAGAAACTCCGGGTGTATGGCGTGTCACAGCTTTCCATCCGTTGGCGTAAATGCCACGGTGACCGACCATTTCGTAATACTGAACCAGTTTGCGTGTCTTCGCTTCTTTGTCATCAAAGGTGTAGTTCATTGCCACACCAGAAATTGGCATTTGCTCAAGACCGCGATATGTATCAGGCGGAGTAATTCCAATTGCCTCGTAAATCGTGGGCACGATGTCATTCACGTGATGGAACTGATCGCGTAAAGCACCAGTGTCTTTTACGCCCTTGGGCCATTTGATGATGAGAGGAACGTGAATTCCGCCTTCATGGGTGTTCTGTTTGTAGAACTTGAACGGCGTATTACCAACTTGCGACCAACCCCACGGATAGTTGCTATGACTATGTGGTCCACCAATTTCGTCGATGCGATGTATTGCTTCATCTGGCGTTTCGATCATCATGTTGAAAAACTTCATCTCGTGAAGAACGCCGAACGGACCGCCTTCTTGCGAGGCTCCGTTATCAGCAAGCAGCACGACCATGGTGTTGTCATCGAGACCGAGCTTCTCTATTGATGCCAACAAACGCCCGATTTGAACATCGGTGTGATCAAGAAACGCCGCATAGGCCTCTTGCAATCGGCACGCGAGGCGCTGCTGATTCTCTGACAGAGTGTCCCAAGGTTCGACACCGGGGTTACGTGGCGCAAGTTTTGTTTCTTCGGGCAAAAGACCCAGTTCCTTTTGACGCGCAAACCAGCGATCACGAAAAACATCCCAACCTTCATCAAATGCACCGCGATATTTCGCCATGTATTCGGGCGGTGCTTGATGAGGCGCATGCGTGGCGCCGAACGCGAGATACATAAAGAAAGGACGATCAGGCCGAACTCCTACTGAGTCGTGTACAAAAGTGATTGCGTGATCAACCAAGTCTTCGGTGAGGTGGTAACCATCGTCAGGTCCCGCCGGAGGCTCAACCCAATGATTGTCATAGACGAGTTCGGGATAGAACTGATCGGTTTCTCCGTCAAGGAAACCATAGAAACGATCGAAGCCTCGCTGCAATGGCCATTGATCAAAGGGGCCAGCCGGTGATGCATCGACCATTGGGCACAGGTGCCATTTACCTAAAGCAAATGTTGTGTAACCCTCTTCGCGAACGACTTCAGCAACTGTTGCCGCATGATTCGAAATATGACCGCGCATATGTGGGAAACCAGAATCGAAATTAGAGACCGAGCGCATACCAACGGCGTGATGATTACGCCCAGTTAAAAGCGCCGCACGAGTCGGTGAGCACAACGGAGTGACGTGGAAGTTTGTGTAGCGAAGACCTTGCTCGGCCAACCGATCAATATTCGGCGTGTCGATAGTTGAACCAAAACAGCCAAGATGTGAAAATCCTAAATCGTCGAACAACATCACGATGACATTGGGTGCCTTTTCACCAGGGTGCTTATTCGGCGGCCAGGCGGCTTCCGACTCGGCAACGGTGCGACCAATTTTTCCGGTAAAGCCTTCGTAATCTTTCACAAGTATTGACAATAGCCCTGCCACTACCTACCCTCGGCATATGTCCCAAGAAACTCAGTCATCTCCCCGCCCCGTTGCCATCGTTGCCGATGGGCACTTCTATGTTGGACCCGAGTTATGTCGCCATTTCGCACAACGAGGTTTCAACTTGGTCGTAGGGAACGCTTCTGATGAACTTGCCACCGAACTTCGGGGTTTGGGCGCCGAAGTCGAGGTTGTTCCTCAGGTTCAAGATCTCTCCGATCCCAAAAATTCAGATCTACTGGTCGAGTGCGCACTCACGAAATTTGGCCACATCGATTCAGCAGTGATGTTTTCGGGTCAAATCGTCACCGGGCGCTTCATGAATTCTTCTATCGACGATCTGCGATCAGTTTTGGTTGGCTGTGTCGAGGCTCCGTACAACTTCATGAAGGCCGTCGTGCCCAAAATGACTCCGCAGGGTCAAGGCCAGGTTCTGGTGATTACGAGCGCATCAGCGGCCCGTCCCACGCCCGGAGCACCGCTGTATTCGGCTGCCCGTGCAGGAGCCTCAATGTTGGTCAAAAACGTTGCTGACGAAGTTGCCCGTACTGGGGTTCAGGTCAATGCTGTCGGAACCAACTTCATGGACTTCCCAGCCTTTCTGAAGGCCTCTGGAGCCACCGATCCCGAGGTTCGGGCCAAGATTGAGTCTCAAGTGCCGATGCGACGCCTGGGCACGATGACCGAATTCGCCGCATTTTGTATGGCTTTCCTTGATGGTTCAAGCCGATTTACGACTGGTCAGTTCGTCGCCTATGCAGGAGGCTGGGCGTAACGGCAGAATAGAGGGGTGAAACGATCCCTGTACAACGACGACCATCTTGCCTTTGGCGACAGCTTTCGTAGCTTTATCGCCAAGGAGATCACACCTTTCTACGATCAGTGGGAAAAGGACGGCATCGCCCCTCGTGAGATGTACGCCAAAGCCGGAGCCAGCGGCTTCTTGGGAATGGCGATTCCCGAACAATACGGCGGTGGTGGAATCAAGGATTTTCGTTTCAATGCAATCATTTCCGAAGAATTAGCAGCCGCTGGTATCGGTGGCGCTGGAGCCGGAATCACTTTGCATAACGACATCACGACTCCGTACTACATGGAAATTTGTAACGACGAACAGAAGGCGCGTTGGTTACCAGGAATCGCGAGTGGTGAACTCATCACCGCAATCGCGATGACCGAACCAGGTACCGGTAGCGACCTCGCCAGCATTGCGTCTAATGCTCGTAGAGATGGCGACCGCTACATCCTCAATGGTTCGAAAACGTTTATTACCAACGGCATCAACTCCGACATCATCATCGTTGCTGCGAAGACAGACCCAACTCAGAGACACACCGGAATGTCGTTGATGGTCGTTGAACGATCAATGGCGGGTTTTGAACGTGGTCGCAATCTTGAAAAAATCGGTATGCATAGCCAAGACACCGCTGAACTCTTCTTCAATGATGTTGAAGTTCCAGTTGAGAACCTTCTTGGTGAAGAAGGAAGAGCGTTTCATTACCTCACGTCAAACTTGGCTCAAGAACGTCTGTCGATTGCTATCGCAGGTGTGGCATTCGCTCGATCGGCGCTCAATTGGACGGTGGACTATGTGAAAGAACGCAAGGCTTTTGGACAGTCAATTTCAAACTTCCAAAATACAAAGTTTGTTCTCGCTGAACAGCGAACTGCAATTGACGTCGCACAGGCCTACGTTGATCAATGCATCTTGGCTCT
Organism: Actinomycetota bacterium; assembly: GCA_009700145.1. Classification (GTDB taxonomy): domain Bacteria; phylum Actinomycetota; class Acidimicrobiia; order Acidimicrobiales; family Ilumatobacteraceae; genus Casp-actino8. The sequence continues at coordinate 5,951 of WLMQ01000063.1, read as the reverse complement.
CAACGATGATCAACTCACCGCTGCTGAAGCAGCAGCCGCCAAATTCTGGTGCACCGAACTTCAGAACAAGGTTGCAGACAAGTGTCTGCAACTATTTGGGGGTTACGGATACATGAGCGAATACCCCATCGCCCGCACGTTCGCTGACGCTCGGATCACCACCATCTATGGTGGAACCACAGAAGTGATGAAAACGATCATCGCTAAAGAGATGGGTTTATGAAAATTGCCTTAAGCGCCGAGACCTACCGCGAACCAGATGCGTATAAGGCAGAACGGCAAGCGATTTGGGCGACCGAGTGGATTGTGTTCTGCACCACTGCTGAACTCACTCAACCCGGCCACTACTTCGCCGGCGAACTTGCTGGATTCAATCTGCTTTTAGTGGTGAACCCTGAAGGCGCAATTGTTGGCTTTCATAATGTGTGCCCTCACCGAGCAGGAGTGTTGGCTTGGCCTGGTCAAGGGACTCTCGGAAATTTGGTGTGCAAATACCATGGCTGGGCATTTGGTTGGGACGGACAATTAAAGTCTGCTCGCGATTTTGGCAACGATGAACCGCTGTGCAGCGAACATTCGGAACTCAAGAAGATTCGTGTTGAAACTTGGGGACCATTGGTCTTTGTGTGTCTTTCGGACGAGACTCCCCCACTTATCGAGTCACTCGGCTCTTTAGTTGATCGGGCCGCTACTTTCCCTATTGAGTCTTTTTCTTACGCTCGCCGACTCACTCGCGAACTTGATTGCAATTGGAAAACTTACATTGACAACTACCTAGAGGGTTATCACGTACAGCTCATCCATCCCTCGCTAAATCGCGCTCTCAAGATGTCGACGTACAAGGTGTCGGTGCACGACGATACGTACTGCGTGCATGAATGCGAGCCATCAGATGGATCGCCAGTAGCCGGCGTGTGGCTATTCCGTTATCCCAACTTGGCAGTCAACATCTATCCCGATGGGATGAATGTTGAACGTATCGTTCCAATCGGACATAACAAGACGCACATTGTCTATGACTACTTTTCTGTAGACACATCTGAAGAGAACATCGCCCGAATGGTAGCGATGTCGAATGAAATTCTCGATGAAGACCAAGACATGTGTGAAGTGGTGCAAAAGAACCTCAACAGCGGCATTTATGAAGCCGGCCCGCTGAGTCCTCGGCACGAAATTTGTCTTGAGTGGTTCCAATCAAAAGTTAAGAACGCAACTCTGTAATTACTGGGACCTTTATTTCTCAATCTTGAGGACTTCGGTTGACGTCCAGGAGACTGAAGAACCTCTCTCATTGATGACTCGCAGGACCACATACGTTTCACCCTCATTCAAAGGTATGTCCAAGGTGAAGGTCTCAAACGCGCTTCGAGCAATCTGGATGACAGCTTCCTGATCAATCACTCTTCGCACTTCACAACTCTCAACGATGTTGGCTGTCATTGACACAGAACCAACAAATTCAGCTACTGGATTTCGCAGAGATGTCGCGGTGAGCAACAACTTTGCTTCTTCAGACGTTTCCGCTACGAAAGCAGCGATGTGAGTTTGAAGGGCGTAAGAACCCCCACCACTTCCAGTATCTGAACCGATGCTAACTTCACAGGTTTGCATCAGACTTTCTTGAGTACTAGGAGTTGATTGGCCGAGTGAACGTTCGTACTGGTCGTATATCTGAATCCGAACTGTTGCTGAATCTTCACCAACATCTTCTACCTCTGCGGCAAGATTGACATTTCCTTCACCAGAGAAACGTGTTGCGCCCGGCCGATAGGCAATTAATGATTGATCGGAGGGTTGAACAGCCGCCATAGACGTTGATGATTCTTGAACAAGTGTGGATGTTGGGTTGATCGAACTCGTAGCCGAATCTGAGCCATCTCCACGCATGAACCAACCGATCAGCGAGCCAACCAATACTGCGAGAATGGCAACGATCCACCATTTGGAGTCCGACTTAGTGGGCGCAATCAACGCCATATTTCCGGATTCTTCGCCAAGTGAACGTCGCAACGAATTCGCTTTTTCTCTGACCGCCGCCGATTCAGCTTCCTTGCCAACTCTTTGAAGATCTGCCGCGTACGCCTCGAGTCGCGCCGCACGACGCCTGACCCGGTATCGCGAGGAACCAATGATGTCGGTGGGTGACTCAGTCACATCGACGTAGAGCTCTCCCAATTCTCCATGATGCGGAACGATTGATGACGAAACGGCCGAACCATCGGGTTGAACCCTTGCACGATCAACGGCGAGCAGATCACCAGATTCACCCAAGGCGACTCGAACCCAGATACGACCGTCACCAGGGACGACGCCAGCCAACCGAACTTTAAGTTCGCTTGTCGTGGGATTCCAAACGACGCGAACCTGAGATGAATCTGATATCCGAGAAGAAATGTTTGACTCAGGCAAATGAACGACGGCGGTACGTAGTCCCTCGGGAGTACCGTCAATGACGACTTCCATAGGAACACCGTCCCCAGCCCTCAGAGAAAACTCAATTTCAAAAGATGAAACCGCGGGAGCATTTGATCCCACTGGCTCCAAATTGCCTGAAGTATTTGTGAGTGCGAGGTGATCATCCAATAAAGAGTTGTCTATTTCAATATCGAAATAAGTCTCTTCGGCTTCGATCAGGTTTGCCCGCACTTGCTGAATGACTTGATCAAAATGTTTCCCTAAGAGTTTTGTGCCAACTGTGTCAAAGCCTTCGTCGTCAGGAGATAGCAACGCGCAATCAATTCGCTGGTCGCTGCCGATCCACAGATGAACACCGTTTTTGATCACATGCCGACTCTCTGCGCCTGATGGCGGACGGAACGTCACTTCAATTGATCCGGTAACACGATGAGAAGAAATCTGAACAAGCATCACAACACCCCAGCCGATTCTGCTGCATCACGCAAAAGGTTCAGAACGCAGCGAGTGCAACGACTCTTCCGTTGACGAGCGGCATCCGATTTTTCGGCGGGAAAGTCATCGTCAATATCTTGTAACACCTCATACATCAGATCAGAAATTGAACCCTGATCACCAATCTGCATCAAAGCAAGCAATTTTAAGGCAGCGGCAAACACGACATCGTTAGGGCAACCCGAACAGTTCAGATCATGACGAGCGTGAGTGACAACCGAACGACGCCAGCGTTCAATCGTGACCGAGTCATCGACCTGCCTCATCTGTTCGAGAACTGCAGGATCAAGAAGTTGATCGTCCATCACTTGAGATCTGCTCTCGATGCGCCGCACAGTACGAGCGATGTCAATCGCTGTTCTCTGCATTGAACGAGCCGCATATCGGTTGCCCGAAACTTGGTCGTGCAATTGGGGAAATTGTTCACTTCGACGCGACAATGCTGAACGCACCTTGATCCACGATTCTGAGTGCACATCGCCGGCCATGTCAGATGGGATGCCGTATCGCCGGCAACAAACCTCTGACCACACAACCGATTCCCTTGTTTCGAACCAACCAAGGATTGCCGAAATTTGAGTCGAAAGACTCCAACGGACCGGTTCAGACGAAAAATTAGCCACGTAACTGAACTCCCGCCATAACCAGTGGTTACTACAGATTCTGTGAAGATGACAAACCGTTCTCCAGTCAGTGGCACAACTTGATAACGGAAAATCACAAATTTCGTGACATTTCTGCGAGAATGCACCATGGCCGTTGCCCAGCAAGCTCATCAAACGATCGTCACGCTCGATCTTGAAGGTGTTCTGATCCCCGAGATCTGGATTGCGGTCGCAGAAACCACCGGAATCCCCGAATTGCGCCGCACAACCCGTGACGAACCTGATTACGACCTTCTCATGAGGCAACGTCTAGCGATTCTGGACGAACATGGCCTCACCATGAGCTCAATTGAGCAGGTCATCTCGACTCTGCGTCCACTGCCTGGGGCTCTTGACTTTCTGAATGCCCTTCGAGAAATTTCTCAACTCATCATCTTGTCGGACACTTTTGAACAGTTCGGCCGACCGTTCATGCGTCAACTGGGAATGCCCACTTTGTTTTGCCACCGACTCATCGTCGAGAACGACCGGATCACCGACTTCGAACTTCGACAAGTTGATCAAAAGCGACATGCAGTTGAGGCGTTCAAGGCTTTGAATTACCGAATTGTGGCCGCTGGAGATTCGTACAACGACACGGCTATGTTGGCTGCCGCTGACGCCGGTTTCTTGTTCCATGCACCAGAAAATGTCATCAAAGAATTTCCGCAATTCCGGGCCATCAACGATTTTGAGACTTTGCTCACGGCTATTTCGGAAAGCCTCTAGCAACTCATACAACTGGTGTCGAAGGGGGGACTTGAACCCCCACGATCTTACGATCACTAGCCCCTCAAGCTAGCGCGTCTGCCTATTCCGCCACTTCGACGTGGTGTTGAAACTCTATCGGTCGACCTAAAGTCGCCCAACTGTGTGATTGTGACCGCTTACTTGGTGAGGAGAAATCCAAGAGAAAGAATCGAGATGATCCAAACCAGCGCAATTACAAACGTGATCCGGTTGAGGTTCTTCTCGGCTGCTGCCGAACCGAGGCCGGTTCCACTTCCGCCGCCGAACATGTCGGACAGGCCTCCACCCTTGCCACTATGCATCAAAATTGTGCCAACCATGGCAAACATGGAAACCACATTGAGAAAAACCATTATGTACATCACGATGTCACGCACGGTTGAACAGCCTAGTGGCTTCAGTCAGGGAAATGGCAGGCCACGGGATGACCTTGCCCACGATCGATCAAGAGTGGCTCGTCGACAGCACAGATGTCTTGAACTTTGGCGCAACGAGTCCGAAATCGGCAGCCTGATGGCGGATTGACCGGGCTCGGGACATCCCCAGTCAGAATAATCCGCTTGCGCTTGGCCCCTGCTTGAGGATTCGGAACAGGGACAGCCGACATCAGGGCTTTGGTGTACGGGTGTGCAGGAGCCCCATAGACGGCGTCTGGTGTACCAATCTCAACGATCTTGCCGAGATACATCACAGCCACTTCATCGGCGATATGGCGCACGACAGAGAGATCGTGCGCAATGAAGACATACGAGAGGCCAAGATCGGCTTGCAACTTCTCCAGCAGGTTCAAAATCTGAGCCTGAATCGACACATCGAGCGCTGACACCGGTTCGTCGGCAACTATGACTTTCGGCTGTAGAGCAAGAGCCCGAGCGATTCCGGCTCGCTGGCGCTGACCTCCAGAAAACTCGTGAGGAAATCTGTTGTAGTGCTCGTGGCTCAGACCAACTAGTTCCATCAATTCAAAGACTCGATGTCTCTCATCTGACCGACTCATTGTTTTCTGAATTCGAATTGGTGTGCCAATACTCTGCCCAATGCTGTGCCGCGGATTCAGACATGCATACGGATCTTGAAACACCACCTGAATTTCTCGCCGCATCTTCAACAACTCTTTTGAAGATGCTGTCGAAATATTCACACCATTCAATACGACCGATCCCGAAGTTGGCTCAATCAGTCGAGCCAACAACCGCGCCAGGGTTGACTTGCCGCAACCTGATTCTCCGACGATGGCCAGCGTGGTACCGCGTCGCAAAGAAAGAGAGACTCCATCGACTGCCTGCACTACTTGAGTTGGACGTTGGAGGAGTTTTGATGCACCAGTAGGGAAATGCTTCTTGAGGTCGAAAGCCTGCAGGATGAGGTCATCACTCATAACGATTCCTTGATGGGAGTAGCAAGCACTTCGACCGGCAAATGACATGCAGACCAACTGTTGCCAACGGCCTTCAACTCCGGAACTTCCGTAGCACACTTGCCATTAAGTGATTCGGCATAACGACAGCGCGAATGGAATGGACAACCAGAAGGAAGAACGATCAGCGATGGTGGAATACCAGGAATTGGCTCAAGACGACTGTGACGATCAGAGTCCAAACTCTTCACCGAATTCAATAGTCCGCGCGTGTAAGGGTGTGCCGGCGT
>WLMQ01000062.1 GCA_009700145.1 Actinomycetota bacterium | reverse complement strand
TGGCTTCTTCATGAGTGACAACGGCAGCCTTTTCAACGATGACGACTTGTTCGGATCTCCCGAACCAGTAGTTCGCGAAACGCGTCAGCCCGAGTCCGAAAGTGTCCCATACGCGGCACGCTATTCGAACTCACGTATCAAGCCGATCTCGTTAGATGGTCTCAACCCCATGCAACGCGAGGCTGCCGAACACGTCGATGGACCGCTATTGGTTGTTGCCGGAGCGGGTAGTGGCAAGACCCGAGTTTTGACGCACCGCATTGCTCATCTCATTTCAAATCATGGGGTCAGTCCCATGAATGTCTTGGCGATTACCTTCACCAATAAGGCCGCGGGCGAAATGAAGCATCGGGTTGAATCGCTGATTGGGCCAGTGGCAAAATCAATGTGGGTATCGACGTTCCACTCGGCGTGCGTGCGAATTTTGCGCGTTCATGGCGAACGTATTGGGTACCCCAAGACTTTCAGTATTTACGACCAGGCCGATGCACAACGGCTCACGGGCTACGTCATTCGCGATATGGGACTTGATGTCAAGCGCTTCACGCCCCGAGCCGTGCATGCAGTGATTTCTAATTGGAAGAACGAATTGGTTTCGCCCACGCAGGCCGCCGAACGAGCAGCCCATATTTTTGACCGCAAACACTCCGAGATTTACCGTGAATATCAGGAGCGTTTGCTCAAAGCCGGAGCAATGGACTTTGACGACCTGTTGGTGAATGTCGTGCGTTTGTTCCGTATGCATCCCGATGTTTTGGCTTCGTACCAAGACCGATTCAAGTACATCTTGGTAGACGAATATCAGGACACGAACATTGCGCAAAACGAAATCGTGCTCAGTCTGGCGGCCCGTCATCACAACGTGTGCGTGGTGGGCGACACCGATCAGTCGATTTATGCATTCCGCGGTGCCGACTTCCGTAACATCGGACAGTTTGAAGATGCCTTTGATGAAGTGAGCGTGGTTGTTCTCGAACAGAACTATCGCAGTACACAAAATATTCTCGATGCTGCCAATGCAGTCATCGCGCAAAACTTTGGCCGTAAGCCAAAAGAACTTTGGACCGAGACTGGTCCTGGCGATGCCATTGTGCGATTCCACGCCGATGATGAAGGTGACGAGGCTGCTTTTGTGGCGCGCACCATGCAAACTTTGCGCACTGGTGGTCGCAAGTGGGGAGACATGGCGGTTTTTTATCGCACCAACCCGCAAAGCCGTGTCGTTGAAGAAATCTTCATGCGTTTTGGTGTTCCGTACAAAGTTGTCGGCGGAACTCGTTTCTACGATCGTCGTGAAATCAAAGATGCGGTCGCCTATTTGCGTGTCATCACTAATCCGCTCGACGAAGTCAGTGTGAAGCGCGTCCTCAATATGCCCAAGCGCGGCATTGGCGACACCAGCATTAGTCGACTAGATGTTTTTGCCCGTGAAGAAAACATCAGTTTCTTTGAGGCTTTACGCCGATCTGGCGAAGCGGGTGTCTCAGGTGCCGCTCGTCGAGGAATTGAATCGTTTGTTGCTGTCATTGACGAAGTTGCTGCGCAAGAAGAGCAGAGCCCTGGTGCACTCTTCGAAGCTGTGCTCGAAAAATCTGGTTATCTCGCCGAATTCAGTAATGAAAATTCGGTTGAAGATGCTGGTCGCCTCGAAAACTTGGGCGAATTGGTGTCATCGGCAAAAGAGTTTGCCCAAGTTGATGAATTCCTTGAGCAAGTTTCATTAGTCGCCGATGCCGACGATTTATCAGATGACGACAAAGTCATCATGATGACGATGCACGCCGCTAAGGGTCTTGAATATCCAGTCGTCTTCATTGTGGGTGTTGAAGAGGGATTGTTCCCACACAGTCGTGCGCTAGTTGATGCCAATGAACTTGAAGAAGAACGTCGTTTGGCTTATGTGGGTATCACACGAGCCCAAGAGCGCTTGTTCTTGACGCACGCATGGAGTCGTCAACAATTCGGAACCACGCAGTACAACCCGCCGTCACGTTTCTTAGAAGAAATTCCCGAAGAACTCATCGAGCATCAAGGCAGTGTGCAGAACCGTCCAAAGGCGCGCACGACGCGTGATGACGATTGGGGTGGCCGCAAGGTCAGTTCATTCGATCCCGATGATGAGTTCCGTGAACGGCAAGTTGATGCCGCTATGGCCGCCGGACGTTCGGCAGTACAGCGTGCACCACAGCCCACGAACAGCCAAGAAATTGGTTTACGTGTCGGCGACACGGTTGAACACTCCGTTTTTGGCGAAGGAATCATCATCGACATCACTGGCTCGGGCGACAAAACCGAGGCCGTCATCAATTTCCGCGAAAAAGGCCGCAAGCACCTGTTGTTGGCGTGGGCCCCGCTCAAAAAACTCTGACCAGAATCGCGCAGATTCTTCGTCCATATTCTTCTCTCAAGCATGCTTGGCGTGGTTGAATCGGAGTATGAAAGCAGCGCTCTTAGTTGAAAGCCTCACCGGTAACACCTGGAAGGCGGCCGAAATGATTGCCGCCAACTTGCAACAGGAAGGGTGGACCATCACTGGTCTGAACCCCATGAAGCAGCCCGATCACCACGCCATTCAGGCGGCTGACTTGATTGTTGTGGGTACGTGGGTGCATGGGGCCTTCATTGTTGGCCAAGCACCTTGGGGTATCGGCAATATCAATGCCCTTCCGGCCATTGCTGGCAAGCGGGCCGCGACATTTTGCACGTTTGCGTTGAACCCTGGCAAAACTCTTGGTGCGATGGAAAAGTCGGTCACTCGTCTTGGTGCCGATGTGATTGGTGGAATGGCTTTGCATCGCTCAAAGTTGGCTGCCCACACCGAAGAGTACGCAGAGCGTCTTGTTGGCGCATTAGCAACTGCATAAATCGTGCGTTCACTCACAGTCGCGGCATTACAGATGTCGATGACTGACGTCGTATCTGAAAACGTCGCAACAGCTGAACGTTTGGTTCGTCAGGCAGCTTCACAAGGTGCACGACTCATTTTGATTCCTGAGTTATTTGAAGGTCGTTACTTTTGCGAAGACCAACGAGCCGAACATCTTGATCGTGCGCAACCACTTGAAGACCATCCGACGATTGCGCACTTCAGTGCACTCGCCAAAGAACTCAATGTTGTCTTACCGGTGAGTTTCTACGAACGTGATGTCAATGCGTTGTATAACGCCTGTGCGGTCATTGATGCTGACGGAACTGTGCTTGGCGTATATCGCAAGAGCCATATTCCTGACGGTCCTGGTTATTCAGAGAAGTATTACTTCCGGCCAGGTAACACTGGCTACAAAGTGTGGGACACCGCAGTCGGAAAAGTGGGTGTGGGCATTTGTTGGGATCAATGGTTCCCTGAAGTTGCGCGTGCACTCGCGCTTAACGGTGCTGAAGTCATTGTGTATCCGACAGCGATCGGTAGTGAACCGATGGACCCCGAGTACGACTCTGCCGCACATTGGCAACGAGTCATGCAAGGTCATGCGGGTGCGAATCTCGTTCCGGTCGTTGCAGCCAATCGAATCGGAACAGAAGTCGGTTCGCGATTCACGTTGACGTTTTACGGTTCGTCGTTTATTGCTGGACCAACTGGCGAAAAAGTTGCTGAAGCCGATCGCTCAAGTGAGACAGTTCTCACGGCAACTTTTGATTTAGATGAAGTTGCACACTTGCGCAGCGGTTGGGGAGTATTCCGTGACCGCCGTACCGACTTGAACTAGAACTGAACTAGATCAGACTGGTGCGTCACACTCGCGGCGAACCGCGTCAGGCGTGGGTAAGTGATCCCACATGTCGGCGAGCAAATCATCGCGTAACGACTTCTGCGTAGGGTCACTCCACAAGTTCGTCTGCTGCAGTGGATCGTTCGCAAGGTTGTACAGCTCGCCTTCGGTGCCATCGTGAATTGATCCGGCCATACATGCAGTTGCAACCCAACCATCGCGACAAATTGAACGCAGGCGCACAATTTTGCCGAACAACACACTGTCCCATTCGGTCAGTACTCGTTCGTGTCCAAGCTCGGTTACTTCTTGTTCATTCACTGGCAAACGTGGTGCCTCGACGTAATCGGGTTGGGGGAGTCCGGCGATGTGACAGAACGTTGATGCGAGCGACACATGGCCAACTGGTGCTTGAACCGTTGCGGGATTGATTCCAGCCGATGGGGCTGGACGCCAAATGAGCGGAACACGCATCAACGAATCAACGTGGTACGGGCCTTTGAACAACAAACCAAAGTCACCTTGAAATTCGCCGTGATCGGTTGAGAACAAGATGTCAGTGTCAGCGCCCCAACCGCGTTCGTCGATGCGCTTCATCATCCGACCAACTGCTTCGTCGATTAATTCGTTTTCAATATGCGTTAACGCATTGACTTCACGTACTTGATCATCAGTCAAAGTATTGGGGACCCACTTCAATGGTGCTTCGTAGTTTGAAACGAATTCGCCGTCGTACCACTTGCGCCATTGTGCGGGCTTGTTGTCAAGAATTGCTTCACGCTCGGCGCGATTTTGCGGGTAGCCAGCGGGCAAATCGAGATCGCGCCAATTGACACGATGAGTTTCGGAAGCCGGCGGATCCCAAGGATGATGAGGGTCGGGGAAGCTGACCCAACAGAACCAGTCGGCATCGGCGTCAAGTGAATCGAGCCAAGCGATCGTGCGATCGGCGACCCAGTCGGTGTGGTACAACTCGCGGGAAATGTTGTTGACGTGGGCTTGCGGTGCGCCAGTGTCGCCGCCACCTTCAGCACTCACTTGCAACGACATGTCAAGAACGCGGTAATACATGGGAACCGCTTCTGGGTGATTCTTCATGAGCCATTGGGCGTAATGAAATGAACCCATGCCACCATGACTTGCCGATTCCATGTGATCGAAGCCGCGATGTAAATGGCCGTCTTCCATCAACGAATGGGCACCCGAGTTGGCTAATTGGTTTTCCACGAATCGCAAAAATGGATCAAGGAATGGTTCAAAGTGAGCTTTGCCGATCAATGCAGTTTTGTAACCAGCATCATGCAATGTTGTCGCAACGCTCGGTGCATCGTTGGGCAACGGGACTCCGTTCATCCACACGCCATGAGTTGCAACATGTTGGCCAGTGATCATGGTTGAACGTGATGGCATGCACACAACGTTTTGCGGATGCGCGCGGTTGTAGTTGATACCAGTCGCTGCGAGGGCGTCAATATTTGGTGTTCGGGCGATTAAACCACCGTTGCAACCAAGAGCGTCAAATCGTTGTTGATCGGTTGTGATGAAAAGAATTTTGCGACCCATTATTTGGCTCCGTGCTTTGTTGAATTCTTTTTGGCTGCAAAGATTTCCTTCAGTTTTTCTAAACCAGCACCAGCAGCTCCGATGATGATGAGGCCCATTGGTTCGGGGTCGATATCGGTGCCGTACATGACCATGCAACGGTTTGGTCCATCCGGAATCACATCAACTGTTCCGAGATGCGACTTGACAATCAAATTGTTGACAATTGAATACTGAAATCTTCGTAGATCATGATCGAGCGTGATGATGTCTTCCTCAAACCGCAGACCGCTTCCGAGGTTGATCCACCTTTTCTTGCCAACTACCTCACACGAGGTGATGGGAAACCAGTCGTGTAGCCGGGCCGGGTCGCCGACGAGCGCCCAAACTTCATCAGCTGGGGAATCAATGAATACGTGGCGGCGAACTGTTCCCATTACTTATGAGCCTAACTAGCCGAAGTAGTTTCACCCCAACTGTCAATTGATGAAACTACTCGCTCATTGAGTCATCGTTCGGCTAATTCGTCGATACCCCCTGTGTGCTAGTCATATGTCAGTGATTTGGACAAAATCGCGGCAACTGGGGGCTGTTGCACATGGGGCAAATGTGAGCAAGATGAATCAGGTCGAGAGATCGTTGCGTGGCGCCCTCGTACCCTTAAGCCCGGCGATCGCACTGGTAGCAGTCCAACTCGTCTTTTTTGGTCTTCCAGCTGGCGCCTGGATTCGAGCGGTTGTCATCGGTCTGTTGACGGCACTTCTCGCAGTCGGAATGGCTTTGGTGTACCGAGCCAATCGCGTCTTGAACTTCTCTCAAGCCGACCTCGGTTTCGTGCCCGCCACGTTGTCGGTCGGCCTCATTGTTTTCAACGGATTGCCCTACCTTTTTGGCTTTGGTGTGGGGCTTGTCGGTTCGCTGGTGCTTGGAGCGATTGTTGAATTGGCAATTGTCCGGCGCTTCGTACGTTCACCACGATTGGTGTTGACCGTCGCCACTCTCGGAATTACTCAATTGCTCACGGTGCTTGCGCTTCTCGTGCCAAAGATGTGGGGCAAAGTTGCGGCTTCACAACGCATCAACCCACCAATCAGTTGGAAACTAACGATTGGCACTTTCATTCTCAATGCGAACGATTTAATTGCGTTGATTGTTGCCCCAGTGGCGATGATTGGTGTCGGCCTCTTCTTATCTCGGACGACTCTTGGAACGGCTGTTCGCGCGGCCGCCGAGCGCAGTGATCGAGCGGCCTTACTTGGTATCCCTGTCGGCTGGTTGTCGACTGTTGTCTGGATGCTGGCTTCGGTGTTGTCGTTTCTTGCACTCTTTTTGCGAGCCGGCATTTTGGGAGTGCCGATTGGCGGCGCACTGTCAATTTCAAATCTGATTTTGGCATTGGCTGCTTTAGTCATTGGGCGACTGCGTAATTTGCCAACGATTGCGGCAGCGGCTGTCGCGCTCGGAATTCTTGAGTACGGCATTCAGTGGAATGCCGATAGTCCATTACTTGTCGCACCGTTTGTTGGTGCAGCCGTCATGGTGGCGTTGTTATTGCAGCGACGAGGCACCACACGTCTTGATCAAGACACAACAGCATCATGGAGACTTGCTGACGAAGTTCGTTCGTTATCTGTTGAAGTACGACGACTACCGCTAGTGCGCCTGTTGCGCTGGGGAGTGTTCGCTTTCATTGGTGCAGCCGTATTCGTCATTCCGATTTTATTGCGGACCGATCAAGTGATCAAAGTGTCGGCGATCTTTATCTACAGCATCATTGGTGTCTCGTTAGTGGTTTTAACGGGATGGGCCGGTCAAATTTCGCTCGGACAAGTGGGCTTTGTGGCCATTGGTGCAGCAGTGAGTGCCAAGTGCACATCACAATGGAACATTGACCTGTCGCTGTCATTGGTTATCGCAGCGATAGCTGGAGGAGTCGCAGCATTCATTGTTGGAATTCCTGCGTTACGTCTTCGTGGTTTATATCTAGCTGTCGTCACATTGGTGTTTGCCCTCAGTGTGACTGAATGGTTCTTGAATGATCGATTCTTTTCGTGGATTCCCACTAGCCGAATTAAGCGACACCCATTGTTTGGCCGAATCAATATCGATACACCAACGCGTTTTTATGTGTACACGTTGATTGTCTTGGCAGTCGTGTTCGTCTCTGTGCGCGGTATTCGGCATAGTCGTACTGGGCGAGCCATTTTGGCGCTTCGCGATAATGAAAAGGCCGCACAGGCATATGCGGTCCCAGTGATCTGGGTCAAACTCACAGCATTCACTATTTCTGGTGCAGTTGCCGGTGTCGCCGGCGGCTTGTACACGCACCTCAATTACAGCTTCGATATATCTAGCTACAACGTTGGACGAAGTCTTGAAGTTTTCACGGCTTCAATCGTTGGCGGTCTTGGTTCGTTGTTCGGCGCTGTTCTTGGTGCGGCGTATTTGCGGGGCATGGAATGGTTTGTCACCGCCGACGAATGGCGCTTCTTGTCGACCGCAGTCGGAGTGCTCTTTGTGCTTTTAGCGTTGCCAGGTGGACTTGGTGCGTTGGTGATTCGTATTCGTGATGATCTTTCGCAACGCATTGCGAAACGACACGCAATCAAGCACAAGGCACTCAAGAAAGAGGATGGCTTATCATGAGCGAACCGCGCAGTGTTTGGGGAAACATTCGTCATCCTGTCGCTTCGATGAAGGACATATGCGGTGGCGAAGCGGCGTATCCGTTGCTGATCTTGTTTGGGCTGAATGCCGTTGATGAGCTTGATCGAGCAGCATTCGGAGTTTTACTTCCCGATATTCGCAAGCACTTCAACCTCGACCTCAGCACCATGTTGGCCATCGTCGCGTTATCGAGCGTTGCGGCGCTGGCTTTGCAGGTTCCAATTGCGCAGTTGGCTGATCGTTCAAAGCGCGTTCCGTTAGCAGTCATCGGCGCATTGGTATGGGGCCTCTTTTCGGGACTAACCGGAATTGCAATGGGCGTCATTGTTCTGACGGTTGCTCGAAGTGGTTCATCACTTGGTAAAGCCGTCATTGACCCAACGCACAACTCGTTGATTTCCGACTATTACCCCATTGAAGTTCGAGCAAAAGTTTTCTCATTTCACCGAGCCGCCAATGCAGTGGGTGCCTTTGTCGGACCGTTGAGTGCGGGATTACTTGCTCATTACTTTGGGTGGCGAACGCCGTTCTTGATATTCACGATCCCAACCGTGATCTTTGCGGTTCTTGCGCTCAAATTGAAAGAACCAATTCGTGGGCTGTGGGAACGCAAAGCCATGGGTGTGTCTGACGAAGTTGCCAATACCGAAGAAGAAGCACCATCGTTCTCTGAAAGTTGGCGAACGGTACAAAAGGTGCAGTCGCTCAAGCGCATTTGGTATAGCTTGCCATTTTTGGCCACCGGCTTTATCGGCTTCGTCACACTTGCTTCTTTGTTATATGAACAAGAGTTTGGTCTTGATGAGCGGGCTCGTGGTGTTGCGGCAGCAATCGCTGAACCATTCCAGTTGGTCGGACTGGTCGTTGGTGCACGATGGTTAAGTAAAAAGTTTGCCGGCAACATTGCAGGCCTCACCAAAGTTGGTGCATACGTCTCGATAGCTGCAGCGTTCTTGGCGGCTGCATTTGCTTTGGCCCCAAATATCTACATCGCTGTCGGTGTGAACTGCTTGATCTCGGCGGCACTAGCAATGATCGGACCGGCTACTTTTGCTGGCTTGTCATTGGCGATTCCACCACGTGCTCGCGCGACTGGTTTCTCGGTGGCTTCGTTGTGGATCATTCCGGGATTAGCCGTGTTGCCATTGATCGGCTGGATATCTGACAAATTCAACATTCGCGTCGGCATGTTGGTCATGATTCCGTTGTTCTTAATCGGTGGACTGATTCAACTATCCATTCGCAATGTGATCATGGACGACATCGGGCAGGTGTGGCAATCGGCTGCTGCTCGTTCAGAAGCCTTGTATGACCGACGACAGGGCAACGCCAAGTTGCTCCTTCTACGCGGGGTCTTTGCCGGTTACGACAATCGCATGGTGTTGCAGGGTCTCAACATGGAAATGGAAGAAGGCGAAATCGTCGCTCTTCTCGGAACAAATGGTGCGGGTAAGAGCACTTTGTTGAAAGCCATTAGTGGAACAGTTGAAGCAGACAAGGGTGCAATCATTTTTGATGGTCGCGATATCACGCATGCTCCGCCCCATGAGATTGCTGCGATGGGCATTGTGCAGATGCCTGGCGGCCAAGGCGTGTTTGGTTCTTTGACAGTTCGTGAGAATCTTGAATTAGCTGGATGGACGCATCGACGAGATCACGAAGGGGTCGAGCGTGCTCGGGCCGAGGTACTTGAGATGTTCCCGATTCTCAAAGATCGACTTGATGACGCGGCTGCCAATTTGTCTGGTGGTCAGCAACAGATGTTGGCGCTAGCAATGAGCTTCATCATGCGACCTCGCGTCTTGCTGATTGATGAGTTATCACTCGGCCTTGCGCCAGTGATTGTTGCGCAGATGCTGCCCGTGGTTCAACGTTTAGCCGATGAAGGTGTCACGGTAGTTCTCGTTGAACAAAGTGTCAATGTTGCCCTGACGGTTGCACATCGCGCCTATTTCTTAGAGCGCGGTGAAATTCGTTTCTCAGGCCCGACCGCCGAACTCTTGAATCGTCCCGATGTTTTGCGCTCAGTCTTTCTTGCTGGTGCTGTTGCAAGTGAAACAAGCGATGCAGATTCAAGTAGAGAACCACGCGTTGTGAGCGAACGTGTTGTGCTTCGCACCGAGGGAGTTGTCGCTGCCTTTGGTGGTATCCGTGCAGTCGACGGTGTTTCGTTAGTTGTTCACGAACAAGAGATTGTCGGCATCATTGGTCCTAATGGTGCCGGTAAAACCACCTTGTTCGATTTGATCTCTGGATACACACCGTTGTTCGCCGGTGAAGTAGAGATTGAAGGACAAAATGTTTCAAAGTCTTCACCTTCAAACCGGGCCGCCGCTGGTCTTGGTCGTTCATTCCAAGACGCACGACTCTTCCCAGAATTATCGGTGCACGAAACACTTGCAGTTTCGCTTGAACGATGGGTCAAAAATCGTAGTGCTTTAGCGGCGGCTCTTTATTTACCGCCAGTCTTTGAATCAGAGGACGCAGTGAGTCAACGTGTACGTGAACTGATCGAACTTCTGGGCCTTGGTGATTACGAACAGAAATTCGTGCGTGAGCTATCAACGGGCACTCGACGTATTGTCGATCTTGCCTGTCTGGTCGCTCATCGTCCAAGTGTGATTTTGTTAGACGAACCAACTTCTGGACTCGCCCAACGTGAGGTAGAAGCCCTCTCACCAGTGGTTCGTCGTCTGCGTGATGAAATGGGTGCAGCTCTGCTCATTATTGAACACGACATCCCGTTTGTCTCGTCGGTGTCTGATCGAATGGTAGCGCTTGACCAGGGTCGAGTGATTGCTGACGGAATTCCCGAAGAAGTTCTTGCACATTCAGTAGTTATTGAGTCATATTTAGGTACATCAAGTGCCGCAATCGCCCGTTCAGGGCAAGGGGGATAGTCATGCAACCAGC
>WLMQ01000061.1 GCA_009700145.1 Actinomycetota bacterium | reverse complement strand
GTGTCAACAAGATCGAACGTATGGCGCCCGTAGCCCGTTTCGGGGGTGCACTCATTGAGGTGTGCTTGTAATGATTGTCCAGCAACGAAGTCGAGAACAATTGCTTTGGTACCAAGTCGAGTTCCGGTGTTGTCGTAGTAACGAGCCTTCGGCATGGGAATGCTCTCGGCTTGACCAAGCGCGCTGAGTAACGCCCATTCGGTATCGCGATCGGTCTCCATCATCGCTTTGCCTGGAGGAGGGTCGCCGCGTAATACCAACGTTTCAGTCGAGCCATCTTGCCAACGAACTTCGGCTCGAGCCATCAAGCGGCTATAGCCACCAGTCATTGCTTCGTAACTTGTGACCGTGACTTTTTGTCCAGACTCTTGCGACAAAAATGCGCTGAGTAGATCGGGCATTGCTGCTACATCGTGCATATTTCCCCCGCTAGAAGTGTGATCTATTGTCGTTCAAGTGCTGGTGCAGCCACGCGATGGTTGGCAATTTGAGGTCCGCCAACCCAGCCGCATAGCTGCGGATCGCAGCCGCGAATCTCGCCTTCGATATAACTGCCATCAATATTGAAGAGTCCCCATTTGCCATCAAGTGAAACTTTGATATGTCCAGCGCCGTCTTGCTCATACAAGGCTTTTGAAAATGGGTGAATGATTCCGTGCATCACTGACCTCCGTTGCTGCGCGGGGCGGCATCGTTCGTGATGTAGTCGCCAATCTTTTGATGGATCCAACGAACTTTGGCTTCTTGATAATTTGCCAGCGTGATGCCGGGCTTACGCGTCGTCTCAAGGCCCTGCTGCACGCGAGCCATATTGAACACGTCTTGCTGGAAAACCTTAGCCAACATGCCAAGTTCGGAGGCGTTGGTGAAAGGTTCGTCAATTGATAGATCGCGACGCTTGACAGGCTTGGGCTTATCGCCCTTATACGGTGACAAGAAGAACACTTCCATGATCGACGAACGGTGGTCGTCTCCGTTGGGACGGAAGCGATAAACGATTCGGTTGAAAGCGCCCCAGGGATGCATATTCGGGAAGATCGTGTAATCGATGCTGTCCATCATTTCTGCATCGCTCATTGAGTCGACTCGATCGCCCACCATCGGGCGCCAACGATCGCGGGCGGAACTTGATGCGATGGCGCGAGCAGAAGCACCTTCAGGGATTGAGATGGGACTGTCTTGATCGACGCGTACGTCAAGCATGCCGCGCATCATGTCATCTTGACTGACTTCGTACCAGATCAATGGACTCGTTGACAGGCCAGCAGTGATCACTCGTGAATAGTTTTCCCAAATATCAACTTGCGAGTTGGTGTCGGCTAGGTACGGAAGAATTTGTGGGTGAGTGGCATTGACGTGGTAGGCCTCACTGAATGCTTCTTGGGCGATCTTCCAGTTGGCGCCGATGATCTTGGTGACATGGGCTTCAACCCAACGATCTTCCAGATTCCAGACTTCAAACTGTTCTTTGATCCCGCCGAGGAAATCGCTGAGTGGTTCGCAATTTTTGTCGGGGTTAATGAAAACGAATCCGGCCCAGGTGTCAACAGCACACTCAGGCAAACTGAAATCTTGTTCTTGACGTTCTTCAACATGAGGAAAGTCCCACTTCGCTGGCACATCAGCAAGTTCCCCTTCAAGGGCCCAAGCGAAACCATGAAATGGGCAACGGATTTCTTCGCAGTGACCGTCGTAATCTTTAAGTTTGCGACCGCGATGCAAACAGGCATTGGGGTAAGCCTTGATTGAGCCGTCGGGTTGACGCACCACGATGTACGACTGATTGGTGATGTCATAAACGATGTAGTCGCCAGGCTCGGGAATGTGATCGGTGCGGCAAGCGAATTGCCAGACCCGACTCCAGAGTCGTTCCTTCTCAAGTTCGTGCCATTCGCGGGTGATGTAACGAGTAATCGAAATATCCTCATCACCCAAATATTTGGGGGCCTCCAAGCGCAGTACATCGGGAACCGGGTGGGTGTCGGTGTCGAGAAGCTCTTGGTAGGTAATTCCAGGTGAGCGGGCTTGACGAGGATCTACTGCAGTCATGTACCCATTATTGACCGTGTGATTAGTTTGATCTAGTACCGAACCGCAATTGCGGTCTAAATACACGAATTAATTGTCGAGAAACAGATCAATCTCCGAGATGGCGGCAAGGGGGTCAGAGACGTGAATTGTGGACCATCCAAACGACTGGGCCATGTGAATGTTTTGGGGGAAATCGTCGAGATACAGGATTTCTTGATGGGAAACGCCCAAAAGGTCGGCGGTGGCTTGATAAATGGCCGGTTCGGGCTTGCGGGCGCCCACAGCAAAAGACTCAATGACCGCGGTGAAATCCTCAAATCGCAAGTCTTGCTCCATAGTGGGGCGGAACTCGGCGAAGGTATTAGTGAGCAAACCTGTTGTGAAGCCTCGCCTTTTGAGTTCGCCCACCTTGTCGAGCATTGGTTGAATGACGGTGTACTGGCCCGGGGTCATCAAGGCTTCAATTTCGTCACCATGTAGAGAAATATTGTGTTCAGCTGCCCATGGTTGCAGCGCGGACTGGATATCGGCCACCTCGATCTCTCCACGTTCGGCTCGATGCCAAGGATGATCTCCGCTGTCATGAGGTCCGAGCATGACGGCGAGCATGGTGGGGACGTCTGCTGAGTGGCGTTGAGCGATTTTGCTGAGTTGATTCGTGATCGAGGTAATCAGTACTCCACCGAAATCAAAGACGACTGCGGTTATTAAAGATTTCGGTGGCGTCGCCCTAGGCATTTCGTTTACCCTATTGTGACTTTGCGCATTCGCCGTCATCGGATCTTCTGACGATGGCGAAGTGAGAAGTTAATAGTGATTTTCTTTGGGGGGAACAGATGCTGACATTTGCCAATATTTTTGAGGCACACGCTGATGAGTTTCCGGAAGTCTGTGCGATTGCATACGGCGATCAAGAAGTGACGTGGGCGCAGTACGACGAATGGGCAGCGCGGCTCGCTTCGGCATTTAGTGATGTGGGACTCGGACTTGATTCAAAGGTTGGCATGTTTATGTACAACTGCCCGGAGTACCTCATTACTCAATATGCGGCTTTCAAAAACCGCATCACTCCGGTCAACGTGAATTATCGGTACCTCGATGACGAGTTGCTTTACTTGCTTGACAATGCTGATTGCGAAGCATTGGTTTTTCACTCAAGCCTCGGTGACCGCATTGCACGTATTAAAGATCGTTTGCCGAAATTGAAACTGTTGATTGAAGTTCTTGATAGTCAGTCGGCAGATGTGCGTGGGGCGTTGCCGTGGGAATTTGTACTGGACGAATACGATCCCGCTCCTCGCATTGAACGTGGCGTCGACGATGTGTACATGCTGTACACCGGCGGCACGACTGGTATGCCGAAGGGCGTGATGTACCCAATGGGTTCATTTACCGAAGGATTCATAGGTTTTTACACCAATGGAGCGGGATTGCCGCCCTTAAAAAATCTTGAAGAAGTCACTGGTCTTGCCAAGATGATGCATTCAGCAATGGGTCAAACCGTCGGCATGCCCTGTTGCCCGTTGATGCATGGTACGGGAGTGTGGTTGGGTGCATTAGTTCCGCATCTCATGGCTGGCAAAGTAGTGCTTCTTGAAGGTCAGTCATTCGATGCGGCGAAGATGTTTAGGGCAGTTGAAAAGCACGCAATTGCAACATTGATCATTGTCGGTGATGCGTTCGCTCGTCCGATGGTTCAAGCACTAAAAACTCAGGCCGATAGTGGAACGCCGTTCGATACCTCATCGGTCAAAATGATCATGTCGACTGGCGCGATGTTCTCTGCTGATATCAAGGCCGAACTTTTTGAATACATGACGACAACTGTGGTGATGGACATTCTTGGTTCAAGTGAAGGTGGCATGGGTCAAACCATGGCCACTAAAGACAACGTCAACACGACAGCCAAGTTTGGAGCGATGCCAAATACCAAGGTCATCAATTTTGAAACTGGCAAAGAAGTTGTTCACGGTTCGGGTGAGCAAGGGATGGTGGGTGTCAGTGGATCGGGAGTTCCGATTGGCTATTACAAAGACCCCGAGAAGTCGGAGCGCACATTCAGATCGTTTGATGGAGTTCGGTATAGCTTCCCCGGTGATATGGCTGTCGTCGAGGCCGATGGAACGATCACCTTGCTTGGGCGCGGATCAAACTGCATTAACACAGCCGGTGAAAAAGTGTTCCCCGAAGAAGTAGAAGAAGCGGTTAAAACTCATGATCTCGTCGCCGATTGTCTGGTGTTCGGTATTCCCGATGAGAAGTTCGGTCAGCGCGTTGTCGGAGTCGCATCGGTGAATCCAGGAGCCAAGACTCCAAGTGGCGATGAAGTGATCGCTTACACCAAGACAAAGTTGTCGAGTTATAAAGTTCCGAAACAACTCGTTATGGTGGACACAGTGCCGCGTGCGGCAAATGGCAAGGCTGACTACGGACTTGCCAAGAAGTTGTTTGAAGCACAAGCTGATTGAGGGGAATCATGACTGCTGTTGATCCAGGATTAGATATCAAGAATTTGGGCAAGGCGCGCAGTACTGGTCCGAGCGTTCAAGACTTGCTCGAGGCCGATACCCGTCCTGTTCCAGCTTCTTTACAGGATCATTCGTACGAGTTGCAAGGAATCGCCGATGTACCCAAATTGCGGTACACCTCACATGCCTTTGCTGCTTTGGAAAACGAATTCATGTGGACCAAGACGTGGCAGATGGCGTGCACTGTTGACGAGGTAGCACAGCCTGGAGATCACGTCGTGTACGACGTTGCTGATCAATCGCTCATCGTCACTCGTACCAAAGATGGCTCAATCAAGGCGTATTACAACTCGTGCTTGCATCGCGGAACAAAGCTGCGGGTCGACGATGGTCGCGTCGCGTCATTCCGCTGTCCATTTCACGGATGGCGCTGGGACCTCGACGGTGAACTCGTTGAGTTGCCAGCCGAATGGGATTTTCCGCAGGTCTGGCAACAAGCCGATTCGTGTTTGCCGCAAGCACAGGTCACCGAATGGTGCGGATTTGTTTTTGTGAACCTTGACCCAGATGCGATTCCCTTTGAGCAAGTGGCAAGCAAATTGGTTGAACACTTTGGTCGCGACTTCAATATGAGCAACCGCTATAAAGCATTCCATGCGGTGAAAGAAGTTCCGGCGAACTGGAAAGTGGTGATGGAAGCATTTGCTGAGGGTTACCACGTCATCGCAACTCATCCGCAAATTCTTGAGTTCGCCGGCGATGCCAACAGTGAGTATTCAATTTGGCCAGAGTCACCATTCGTGACGCGTTTTGTGAATGGTTTCGGTCTGCAGAGCCCTCACCTTGGCAATTTGACCGAGCAACAAGTTGCTGACGCCTATCTTGCCTTCTCAGCACGTGCGGCTCGTGGAGCAGTTGAAGTTCCTGAAGGGTCAACAGCTCGTGCAGTTGTCGCTGATGTATTCCGTTCGGTGATGGGTCCGCTGTATGGCAAAGATCTCTCGCAAACCTCTGATTCAGAAATGCTTGATGCGCACCTGTATCACTTGTTCCCAGCATTCGCGCCTTGGGCCGGAACTGGTCAGTCGTTGGTCTATCGCTGGCGTCCAGGTCCAACGCCCGACACGTGTTTCATGGACGTGATTCGCATGATGCCCGTGCCCGAAGGAAAAGAACGTCCAGCAGTTGCTCCTATCCAACGTTTGCGTCTCGAGCAGAAGTGGACAGAAGCCGAAGGTATGTCTGGTTTGGCCGATGTCTTTGAACAAGACATGGCTAACTTGCCCAAGGTTCAACTTGGGCTCAAGGTGACTGCTAAGCGCGCCAAGAAAGGCGTCTCATTTGGTGTGTATCAAGAAGCGCGCATGCGACTAATTCATCGCCATATTGATAACTGCATCCTTGAAGGACTCGCTGCTGACGGTCGAAGTGCCGATGAGTTAACTCCGTTCGTCATGCCGCAGGGCTAAACACCAAAGGCAGATTCTGATGTTGAACGAGAGTTGGGCCACGCTGTGGGAGGCGCTTGCCGCTAAACAACCTGATCATGTTGCAGTTGTCATTGGCGACACGCATATTCGCTGGCGTGATCTTGATGAGCGGGCGGCGCGTATTGCTTCGCTGTTCACAGAGTTTGGCGTTGGTCATGATGCCAAGGTTGGACAACTGCTCTTCAACTGTCCCGAGTATCTTGAAACTGCATACGCCTCTTTCAAAGTTCGCGCCAGCACCGTCAATGTGAACTATCGCTACAAGGCACCAGAGATTGTGCACGTTTTATCCGATTCGGGTGCGACGGCCTTGGTGTATCACGGGGCATTCAGTGAAGTTGTTGAACAGGCTCGCGCATCTTTGCCAAATATTAAATTGTTCTTGCAAGTGAACGGGGGAGACGACCTGCCCTTGTTGCCTGGCGCAGTTGACTATGACGCGGCCATGGCTTCGCAGCAACCAATGGCTCCGATTCAGCGTTCGGGTGCAGATTCACTTTTGCTGTACACCGGCGGAACCACGGGACTTCCCAAGGGAGTTGTGTGGAGTCATTCGGGACTGTTTGGTGCACTTGCTTTTACGGGCTATGCATCGCTCGGTTTACCGCTTCCCGAAACGATTGATGATGTTTCTAGAGTTGCCAGTGAATTGTCTAGCTCGGGCAAGAGTCCGGTCAATATGACCGCGCCACCATTGATGCATGGCACCGCGATGTTCTTGGCCTTCTCAACATTTGTTCTTGGCGGCACAGTTGTACTTCTCGGAGGTCGCAAGTTTTCAGCGGCCGAGTTGTTGCGACTCGTCGAGCGCGAACGGGTGAATCAATTGTCGATAGTTGGTGACGCCTTTGCTCGACCCATCGTTGAAGAACTCGAGCGTGCTGAATCTGAAGGCAAAACGTACGACCTCTCGTCACTTGGTCGCATCGTGTCGACTGGTGCAACCTTGTCGGCAGAAATGAAACGAGCGCTCATGAAGCGAGCGACCAATGCGGCGATCCTTGACATGGTGGGTGCCTCCGAAGGTGGTCCGTTTGCGGTAGCGATGACGATGCCTGGCCAAGATCCGGTGGCGACTGCAGCATTCATGGTCACGCCCAACACGGCGTTATTCGACGACCAAACTTGGGAAAAGATCGAATTTGGGAGTGGTCGCTCGGGCGTGTTGGCGGCCTCTGGCTCAATGCCCGATGGCTATTTTGGTGATCCTGATAAATCGGCAAAGACGTTTCGTGTGATCGATGGCGTGCGATACACGATTCCTGGTGACTTCGCCGAAATTGATGCCGACGGCACGGTGCATCTTCGCGGAAGAGGTTCAGTCTGTATTAACACTGGAGGCGAGAAGGTCTACCCAGAAGAAGTAGAAGTAGCGGCCCGCGCTCATCCGAGTATTGAGGACTGTGTTGCTGTCGGAATACCAGATACTCGTTTCGGAGAAATCGTGACTCTCGTTGCATCGCGCAAGTCGGATATTTCTGAGGCAGACCTGATTGAGTATGTGAAGAATCAGATCGCCACGTATAAAGCGCCCCGTCGCATTATTTTTGTTGATGCGGTCTACCGCAGCCCATCAGGTAAAGCCGATTATCGCTGGGCTAAAGAAATCGCCCTGCAGTAGTTCAAGTTGGTCCAGTAATTCAGCTGACCCGAATCAGCTGAATTTGGCGCTGGCCTTGAAATCAGCTCCGTATACCGGTGCTGTGGCATCAATGCGGTGCTTGCGGCTCACTGCTGACTTGAGACCGTACTTGCCGAGTAGCTCACGCATGTTGTGATAGTTCGGGTGATCGAAATGCGCGGCCAAAGTTTCTTCGTCGGCCCACAACTCATACACCTGAATGTGATCGGGCTCGCAAGGGTCGGCAGCGAAGCAATAGGCGATGCAACCGGGCTCGTCATCGCGGGTGGCCTGTTGAAATTTGACTGAATCGGCAACTGCGGCGTCGCGAACTGCGGGGTCGTTGAGGTAGATAGATGCTTCGATGGCAATAAGGCTCATGGGCCAACCTTATTCGGCGACTGGGCTGAGCCATGAGTCGAGGTGCCGTGTGGCGTAATCTTCATTGTGTTCATCAGTCGAGGTGGGCGAGAGGGGCCGTCATGTTTGCTGCATTGATTACTGGGTTGAACAAAGTTGAGATGGTTGAATTTCCAGATCCGACCCCAGCATCAAATGGTGTCGTGGTTGATATTGCTTTCTGCGGTATCTGCGGTACCGATATTCACGCCTATCAATCGGGTAATGCTTACAACCCGGCAATTTGTGGACACGAATGGTCGGGCACGCTGAGTGCAGTTGGCTCCGATGTCAAATCTTTGAGTGAAGGCGATCGCGTTGTCGTTGCAGTAGCTCCGGCGTGTGGTCAATGCGCTCCATGTCGTGCTGGTCAGGCCGACCGCTGCATGGTGTCGTTGCTGTCGGCCCTTGGTCGAGACGCGATGGCGCCGAAGCACGGTGGTTTCGCTCCGCGTATCGCAGTAGATGCAATGCGAGTTGTGAAGACCAACCCACTCTTGAATGATGCGCAAGCCGCGCAAGTTGAACCAACAACGGTTGCATTTCACGCGGTTCGTCGCAGTGGAATTCGCCTTGGCGATATTGCGGTGATTCAAGGTGCTGGGCCAATTGGCCTTGGCGCAATGCAGTGGGTCAAGGCTGCGGGCGCTGGTGTTGTGATCGTTGTCGAGCCAAACGAACAGCGCCGTGCATTAGCAACCGAACTTGGCGCACATCATGTGGTGGTGCCCGGTGCCGAGGCCGATCGACTCGTGAAGGAACTCTCACATGGTCTGGGCGCCGACATTGTGTACGAATGTGTTGGTCGATCTTTTGCAGTTCAGTCAGCAGTTGATTTGGCGCGTCGAGGCGGATCGATGTGTTTGATCGGTCTCGCCGATCAAGACGCTCCCATTACTCCGGTGCAATGGTTAATGAAAGAGATCTCGGTGTCGTCGTCATTGGCATATAACCACGAAGAGTTTGAGATGTGCATGGGAATGATCGCCGATGGACGTTTTCGCACCGAGCCGTTGCACTCATTGACTGTCGGCCTTGACGGGCTTGATGGAGCGCTCGCCGATTTGGCGAGTGGCACGTCAGTTCATACAAAGATCTTGGTTGACCCGCGTATCTAACAACTGCTCTCGTTAGCCGTTTTCGCGCACGCCAGCTTCACGCATCATGGCGGTGGGCTGACGGTGGAAGCGTCCGGTGCCACCAAGAGTTGTGGCGCCGGCGTCGACAACCAACGTATGTCCGGTGATGTAGCGGGCTTCGTCGCTGGCGAGATAAACCGCAGCATTAGCAATGTCTTCGGGTAGGCCGGCAATACCGAGCAATGAACCCTTGGCAATATGTTCAGCGGTTGCATCTAGTTGGTCGGCTTCACCAGTCATCACGGCCGAAGTCATTGCGGTTGCAGTGTTGCCTGGAGAAATTGCGTTGACACGGATGCCTTCGCCGGCGAGTTCGGATGCGACTGATTTAGTGATTCCGATAACAGCATGCTTACAAGCGGTGTAGCAATGCGGTCCGAGTCCACCGAGAATTCCGGCGGTGCTTGACGTCGAAATAATAACGCCACTTCCTTGCGGCACCATGTGGCGCGATGCATGCTTCATACCGAAGTACACACTGTTCAAAAGAATCGCAACGGTGCGATTCCACTGATCGGTGTTGGTCTCAGAGATGCGACCTACTGCTCCGACAACTCCAGCGTTGTTGAACATGATGTCGATGCGACCAAATTCTTTGACAGCAAGGTCGACTGCGGCTGCTACTTGCTCTTCCGATGTGACGTCGGTGTGGATGTAACGCGCGTTGGCACCAAGTTCTTTGGCAAGCGCAAGGCCTGGTTCATCTTGGATGTCGGCGATGATGACTTTGGCGCCTTCTTCAATGAAGCGACGTACAGTTCCGGCACCAATACCGCTAGCGGCTCCGGTGACGACTGCAACTTTGTCTTGTAAGCGACCTTGAGTTCCCATGATGACTCCGTATTTTCGTTAGTTGATGTTTGCTATGTGATTTGAGCGATATTTCTGTGCGACACTGTCCGCATCACCCAACCTAATCCGCGGACCCTAGGCGCCGAAGAGTTGATCTTGTGCCATTTCAGTAAACGAGCGGAATTTGCCGCGAGGCGCCAAGTACATCTGGTTGGTTGAATCCGGCGCCCCATATCGTCGCGTCAGCGACTGGTATGCGAAAGTCTCTATAGGGAGAGAATTTATGTACGAACAAATGGGCGATGAGTATCGCAACAGTCGAATGCGGATGCAAGAAATTGCCGCATCGTTGAGTGACGAAGAAGCCAACACGATTGTCGCGGCATGTCCCGAATGGACCGTGAAGGATCTCTTTTCGCATGTCACCGGGTTGGCGGCCGACCTCGGTTCGGGCAAAGGTCCCACTGGTGATACTCAAGTGTGGGTCGATGCGTTAGTAACTTCGCGCAAAGGCCGTTCGTTGGCAAGCGTTGTCGATGAATGGAATGAAGTTGGGCCAACGTTTGAAGCGGCCATCGACAACATGCCTAAGCGGTTGTGGACGCTGACCTACGACACGGTTGTCCATGAGCATGATTTGCGAGCGGCTGTGAAGAAGCCAGGAGATCGAGAATCTGAAGGAGTGAAAATTTCGTCGGTTCTCGGACTGAAGTTAGTGAAGGGCGATTTGGCCGCGAAGTCGCTTCCGGCGTTTCGAGCGCTCATCGATGGTACTGAGCACAATGTCGGCGAAGGTGAGCCAGCACTTACCTTGACTGCATCGGCTTTTGACACGTTGCGCCTACTGGGAAGCCGCCGCACTTTGGCCGAGATGAAGTCCGCCAATTTCGTGGGAAATCTCGAAATGATGTTGCCTGGCATTACTCATATGGATCTACCAGCGTCAAGCCTCGGTGAGTGAAACAATCTGAGTGAAACAAGTGTCGTGCCCGCCGAGGTATGACAGCGCTACTTACTGTGAGTAGATTTGTTCCCGCACCGCCGAACATCCGGCGATTTGAAAGGGGATCATCTCATGGGTCAGTTCACAGGTAAGACAATTCTGATTACCGGAGCTTCGTACGGTTTGGGCGAGGGCTTCGCCGAAGGTTTCGCCAAAGAAGGCGCCGATCTTGTTTTGACGGCTCGCAGCACCGAGATGCTCGAAGTAGTCGCAGAACGCTGCCGCAAGTTGGGCTCGAAGGTCACCGTCGTGACTGGCGACGTCTCGGTTG
>WLMQ01000060.1 GCA_009700145.1 Actinomycetota bacterium | reverse complement strand
TTGCTACGAGCGCGATCGATACCGCAAATAGATTTCGGAATTTGAACATATTTAGGGAGTATAACTACCCCAAAAAATTAGTGATCAAAGTTCGATGACGTCACTCGGGGTCAGAGTCGGGGGTGGTGGCAGATCCACCATCGCCAACACCAGCGAGCTCAATCGCGGCCGGCGGTTTGAAACCTTCGACTGCCTTGAAGCCCTCTCAGTGTTCTGGGTAGAAAACACGCTATAGAACGCGCCGATTCCTACCTAGAACGCTGAGAAGGCTGCGCGGTGGGCTGAGAGCCGGCCAACGCGGACGTTCCTATGACTCTTGCCAGAGACAACCCTGGCCAGCGAAGTCAGTCTCGAAGGTGTTTGCTAATTCGCTGAAATCAGTGATAACGACTTCACCTTGATCGCGCATTGTCAGTAATGGCGTCAATACTTCGGTCTGCCATTTTTCCAACTCCACAGGACTGCTGACCACTTTAGGAAAGACATGGAATGTGCTTGTCAGCATGCATGTCTTGTCAACGGATCCGTTGTCATATAAATCAGCCAGTGCAGTTATTCCTTCAAGATCGTTCTTGTATGCCCCAACAGCAATGATGTTTCCGTCGGGATCATCTTCCCAATAATGTTGCGCATCCCGAGGATGCCAAATACCACTGACGGTCGGGTCATTCGTGTGATTAGGCGTTCCGCTTCCCATCAAAATATCTCCACGCCACGAAAACATTGGATACTGCGTCCCTTGTACTTCGTTTCGAAAGCGATCCCAATGGGCGAATTGCGGCAATGATGGATCCCAAATATGCCCTCCGATCACCGTTGTCCCACCGACCCCTAACTGCTCGAGTAGGTAAGCCACATCGGTGTAGTTGTAACCATCCTTCTCGTGAGAATGCGGATCAATCACAACCCCGAGGTCCTCATGGATATATTGCAAAACGTTCTTTCCATTGGTGGATTCGATGACAGGGGCAACTTCGTAACTCTGCGCTGCTACTAGAACCTTCCAATCTGGTTGAAGTACCCACGTGAATCCTCTGTCTCGAGCCAACTCGGCCATGGCGATGATGTCATCTCGCCAATCCATATATGAAACAAGCGAAACGGGGGTACCCAGATCACCCTTCGGAGTGCTGTCCTCGATGTGTGTAAATAACACCACATAAATTGGTGGCGCACTAAGAGGAAGAGTCAAAGGCGGCGCTTGCGTCGGGGGACCACCCGAAGTGCTCGTAGTGGTATCAATCGTTGTGCTCACCTCACTCTGATCAAGAGGCGATGAGCTGCTACAACTCATTACTACAACAGATAAAAGAGTCGTCACAAACGCTCGTCGCACAAGGGAGGTCTATCACTTTTTCGTTCTAGGTAGAAAACACGCTATGGAACGCGCCGATTCCTACCGGGAACGCCGAATCACTCTGGGTCAGGGTCGGGGGTGGTGGTTGATCCACCATCGCCAACACCAGCGAGTTCAATGGCGGCCGGTGGCTGGCAACCCTGGATATTCCTCAGGCAAGTGCTACCAGAAATGACAGACGTTTTCTTTGTCACAAAATTTGGGCTCCATCGTTATATGACCTAGTTGGGGACTTAGCCCCAGGTCAGAGCAACGTAGCGGGGACGCATAATGGAATTTTTTCCTCTTCTAATAGGTGGTCTGTTCCCTTTGATTCTTGGGATGGGTCTCATAGTCGTCCTGGTCGGATTAGGGGCCAAAATACGTCCTGCAAAAACAGAGCCGATTCGATTTCGGTCAATGGATACCTCCTCAGCGATTCGTGAGGTAGTCGGCTACACCAATGGCCTGACCAACTCGAAGTTTGGATTTCCTTCTGGAGTATTCGTCGAAGACAAAGTCGAGGGTGATCGGGCAATATTTAGGGAAGTCGTATTTGGGACGGTCGGACTTCAAGCGGCGAAGTACAGCTTCTTAGCACCTTTTAAAGTTGTCGGGCGAATGTACCGGCAAATGAAAGGCGACTCGTCTGGCTTTGGATTTTTTGAAGTCTTCATGTTTACTATTGCCTTGTTTTTGTTTGTGACTGTTGCGCCACTCAGTTTTCTATTTGTCGAAGTCACGATCATCGAGTTTGGGATCAAGAAGGCCTTGCGTTCAAAAATTGAGGCCCGAGCAACGGTCGATCCTCAGAATCCAGATGACGTACTTGTTGAATTCACGCTCTCAGGAATATCAGCACGACTCACTAAGGCCGCAATCACCAATGCGTTCGTGACACCGGAACGCCCAAATCTTTTGGTCAAAGCCTGAGATGTCAGAAGAGATAATCGATCTTGACATGAACGATAATGATCCACAAGATCTCGTTGAGTTGACGGAAGAGATGTCATTACTTCAAGAAATCCGCGACGATATGTACAAAATGATCCCGGCCTTACGAGCTGCGATTGCGCGAGATAGTTCGTTTGAGGCGATGGACACTCGTCTCAAAAAATTGGAAGCAGAACGTTCTTCCTTTTCCCAATGGAAGATGGCAGCAGACATTCACAAATTTCGGGTTCGAATGTTGCACACATCAATGCCAAAGGATCTTAAAGAGTCCATCAATGAAGAAATCACCAAGATTCTAGACAATCAAGGTTTCAAAAAATTTGGAGAAGTTGGAGAACCGTTCAACGAACTGCATCACCGAGTCGTCGATATGAAAGACGACCAAGGATCCGATCTGTTTGTCGATCAAGTGGTCTCTCCCGGATTGACCTGGATGAAAAAAGTGGTTTTGAAAGCAGATGTTGTGGTCAGTCAAAGGAGAAAAAGCAAATGAGTGAAATAGTTGGCATTGACTTAGGAACCACGAATTCGGTTGTCGCATGGACTGATCAAAATGGACGAACTGAAATCATCGCAGGGCCAGAAGGTTCAAGAATTGTTCCGTCAGTTGTGTATTTCGATCCGGAAGGCGGAATCATCGTTGGAGAACGAGCTACTCAGTTCTCGGTGATTGAACCGACGCGAGCAGCGAGATTATTCAAACGCGGGATGGGCCTGAACTCCTTCCTAAACAACGGTGAAAAGTTCACGGTTGATGGAAAAACATGGAGCCCCGAAGAACTCTCAAGTTTGGTTCTCAAGAAACTTGTGACACATGCTTCCAGTCATCTGCGCCAAGAAATCAAACGCGTCGTCATCACCGTTCCGGCCTACTTTGGTGAACCTGAACGAGCAGCGACTCGTCTGGCCGGTGAGATTGCTGGATTAGAAGTAGTCCGGATACTGAACGAACCAACAGCGGCGGCGATCGCCCATGGCATTGACCAGCGTGGACAACAGAGTCGAATGTTGGTCTTTGACCTCGGTGGGGGTACTTTCGATGTGACTGTCATGGATATCGCATCTGATGGTGGCATGACCGTTGTCGCGACTGGCGGTGATCGCCAACTGGGCGGCGCTGATTTTGATGCGATGATTCTCGAGCAGATGGCCGATGAAATTGACCTCAAGTTTGCTTTGGACTTGACGGAAGATCTGTATGCGTTTGTCGACGCGCGTAACAAAGCCGAAGAAATCAAGAAGGATCTGTCAGCTATGCAAACGGCTCAGCGACCACTCACTATTGGTGGAAAACCTTTCATGTTCCAATTGAGTCGAGCCAATTTTGAATCAATGATTGCTCAACAAATAGGCGATATTCGAGACACAGTTATGAACACGTTAGAGATGGCTGGAGGTGGGACTGGTGGTATTGATGAGGTCCTTATGGTTGGAGGCTCAAGTCGAATTCCGATCTTCTCGTCATTACTGAAAGAGATAACTGGCAAGGAACCAATCTTTTCCCGCAATCTTGACGAAGATGTCGCCAAGGGAGCAGCGATTCTTGCGGCAAAACTTCGTGGTGATGCAAGTCCGCAATCGTTCATTGATTCAATTCCACTACCTGTCGATGTAGCAAGTCATGGCTTAGGCGTCAGTCTTTTGGAAGGCGAGAAAATGGTCAACCGAGTGATCATTCCATCAGGGTCACGGATCCCAGCGTCTGGTGAAATTGAAGCCTTCACGATCACTGATGACCAAATGCAACTTCAACTTGAACTTAACGAGGGCGACGAAGTTGATATTCAGTTTGTGCGCAAACTCGGTGAATCATTAGGCAACTTTCCCAAACCACGACCGATGAGTCATCCGATTCGTATCTCGATGTCGTATGACGCGGATCAGATGATCCAAGTGAAGGCCTTTGATGGGAAAACTGGTGACTTCATTTGTGAGATCAATCTGAAACACGAAACATTATTGAGCATGAGTGAACGCGATAAGGCGCGAGATTTCTTGAAAGGACTTGATTTCGAATGAGTGAGAGTAATCACGACTGGATGTTTGTTGAGAGACCATCTGCCGCGACGCGAGTAGAGGCACTCAAGTATTTTGGAGTTCCTCCTAGTTCTGAAACTGAATTAGCGACAAACATCAACACAAAACGTCGCAGATGGCACAGTCGGTCCAACGGGCCGGGTGGTGCAGAAATAGCCAAACTAGTTAAAGACATTGTTCGGCAACTTGAGGACTACTTGCTGAAGGGTGGTTCATTCCCCGAAGGCGTCGTTGCAGGTTCGCAAGCACAACAACAGTCGCGTCAACTCCCTCCACCGAATTTCTCATCAATTGAGCAATTGCTTGAACTAGTAGAGGCCCTAACTTCGCGTGGGCAATATCAGAGAGCTATTGATACTGCGCGAGAAGGTCTGAACAAGTGGCCTGAGTCGACAGAGGTTGCAATTTTGTTTTCCTTTGCGGTCGCTTCTGCTGCGGGCACTGAATTTCAAGTGTCAAATGCCGATTTGAATGAAGCCATTCGAACGAGCCAAATAGTGACTCAAAACGAGCCAACGAATGTGACGGCTTGGTGGACATTGAGCACTCTGCTTGCGGCATCTGGTAGGTACGAAGAAATTCTGTTACTTGAAGCAGAAATTGTTCGCAAACTTGGCGGTATACCAGTTCCGACACTATTGGTCATTGCCCGAGCCCTCATACGAACCCCAGATATGTGGCGAGGACTAGAGATGGCTCTTCGGGCTGTTGAAAGTGATCCAACCGATGCGGGTATTCGACTCGAGTCTGCAACGATTGCAATAGAAGCAGCGCGCAAGTTTCTTCCCATCGATTCGGCTGAAAAAGTTACTGATTTCCGCAAGGCAGTTTCGGTGGCTGCTTGGTGCGCGCACGGAGTTGCATCAGTAGAGGTGCTGGTTCGGCCGTTCAGAATGTGGGCTGAACGATGTGATGACAAAATGTTTACCGGAAGTCATCGATTTCGTTCATTTGTTTCAATTATCACCTTATTCATTTGGTTGCCGATTCATAATGCGCAAGCAAACAAACGCCTCTGGGAGATTGTTCTCAATGGACCATCAGACGGACAACTTGAGTTCTATGCACTGAGCGAGATGAAATACATCCAAGATGTTCATGCTGGAATCAAATTTATGTGGCTGGAAAATCGCATATCTTGGCCACAAAAGCCAATTGGTGTGGATCTGAACTAATCGTGAATCCGCAAGCGAAACAATGCTCGGTGTGTGGAGCGCACTCTAAACGTGCGTCTAGTTCCCGTTGCCTCAAATGTGGGAGCACACATTTCACATCTGAGACTGAGGCCATCGCAGATACTGAAGAAGTCGCAGACAAAGAACAAGTAGCAGACAAACAAGAAGAAGTAGTCAGCAAGTTATTACCCCCAGTGGTTGTTGTGCCTCCAAAAACAACTGACTTCATAGACACGACTCCGCAATCAAGCATTGAAGGCGAATATCAAGTTCTGACGGAAGTAGGACGAAATTTCACAGATTCACTGTCTCAAGCCCGTTGGAATAAAACGTTAGAGCGACAGAGAGAACTTGATTCGGAAAATCAAAGAGTTCAGCGAGAAAAAGCCATCTTAGGAAATCAGTTCGCTGATTTACGGAAAGAGCTATATGAACAGGCCGTATCTTCATTTGTTGCACTTGATCAACAACTCAATGAAATAGAAAGCGATGTAGGCACCGGAACATTTACGCAAGAGGAAATCAATTACGAATCGATAGGTGCTCGGCCAAGAACCGAATTGGTCAGAGTGGGCGGTATCTCTGTCGGCACTAATGCCGAGAATTCTCGTAGGACTCCTTGCATCGTGCCTTTACTCAACGCAAGTAATCTTGTGATTCGAGTTCAACGAACTGAACAAGCGGCCAACCTGATCCAAGGAGTTCTGACTAGGCTCCTCGTGCAAAATACGCCCGGTCAACTTTTATTAAATGTCATAGACCCTGATGTGACGTCCATTTGTTCTCCGTTCGTACGTCTACGCGATATCAATACTGCTCTTGCGCCAAAAATTGCGTCAACTGATCAAGAAATTGATGCACTTTTGAGATCAATCAAAGAATCAATGACTCAAAACAGTCAGGTTCTGCAAGGAGGATGGAATTCTCTCGGCGAATTTATTGATGACCGTCGTGGCGAAGAAAAAGTCCCATTCCAAGTCCTGGTGATTTTAGGACGCGAAAAGCAACGCAATAAATCAAGGGACGAATTGCTGCAGATCATTCTTCGTCAAGGACCCAAGCTTG
This sequence comes from Actinomycetota bacterium, assembly GCA_009700145.1. Taxonomy (GTDB): domain Bacteria; phylum Actinomycetota; class Acidimicrobiia; order Acidimicrobiales; family Ilumatobacteraceae; genus Casp-actino8. The sequence goes on along the minus strand of WLMQ01000060.1, from coordinate 4,801 downwards.
GGATATCAACCATTGTGGTGGATTCAGCCGATGCTGGTGACAAACAGAATCTTGAATTGGACGAGACAAACTCGGAAGTCATCGACCTCAGAGGAAACGCTCGGTGGATGCGTTTCCCGTTGTTGGAGTACTCACCAGATCAAGCGCCTTCAAACTCCCAAATCAGGCAGGCATGTGAGGTTGTCGCCCGATCTGCGTTGGTAGAAAGTGCTCCACTCATTGACCTTGACAAACTCATTCCAACTGATCAGGAGATCTGGCGGAAGAGTTCTGCTGATCGAATTGATGTGTTGGTAGGACGTGGTGGCGCAGAGACAGTTGCATTCACTTTGGGAGACTCCAAAGAAAACCTGCACAACGTGCTCATTGGTGGCACCGTAGGAACGGGTAAATCAAACCTTCTGTTAACCATGATCTATTCAATTGCGGCGAACTACTCGCCTGAAGAAGTTGAAATGTACCTTCTGGATTTCAAAGAAGGTGTTGAGTTCGCACGATTCGCCAGGAAAGATTCGTATCTGCCGCATGCAAAGATTGTCGGAATTCAGGCCGACGCACGACTAGGGCAAGGAGTCTTAAAAGGAATTTTGAAAGAACTTGAAAAGCGATCAAAGATTCTTCTTGAGCACAACGTCACGAATCTCGCGAACTATCGAGCAGAGACAAACAAATCGATGCCACGAATACTTGTCGTCATTGACGAGTTTCAAGAATTATTCAATGACGAAAATGTGGCGAGCGAAAATGCCGACCTATTAGAGAGTGTCGTCCGGCGCGGAAGATCATTCGGTATTCACGTTGTCTTAGCTTCTCAGACAATTTCTGGAATTAAGGGTATGGCCAGAAATCAAGACGCAATCTTTGATCAGTTCAGAGTCAGGATCGCGCTTCGCCTGAATCGTGATGAATCTCAGGTAATTCTCGAACGCCAAAATTTTGGAGCCAGTGAATTGAGAAATCGTGGAGAAGCAATTTTGAATACCGAAACAGGCCAACTTGTGGGGAATCGACACGTTGTAGTCGCTTACGCTTCTGACCAGACAGTTAATCAATTGACTCAGCGTTTCCACGATCGTGGAAAATCAGAACAACCGAGAGTTTTACAACGTGGTGTTCTTGCAAACCCAGAGCATTACAAACGCCTACTCGATGCCCAAGATTCATCAAAGTCGGGGGTCATCGGATCGTCACTTCTGTTTGCCGAGGGTCCAGTTGAATTCAGTGACATTGGTTCGGCAGGACGCCACATCGTGATGGTTGGCGATGGTGATCGCGAAGCAGTCGGAATTATTCATGCATTCACGGACTCACTGAGTTTCAGAATGAAAAGTGATTTGCAGATCATTGTTTTGAACAAAGCACATGATGCGGCAGAAGAACATTTGAATCGAAGTCTTTGGTTCAAAAATCTGCGCAGTCATGGAAGTGATGTTGATGAAATCGAATGCATTAGTGAAGTGGAATCCCTCATAGAAAAAAGGCGCGGAACTACTACTGTGATTCTCGCTTTTGGCATGCACGATCTTCCAGAGGACACAAAAAATGAGAGGATTACTTCCCCAGAAATTCTGAAAGAAATTGCTACCAACGGCCACAAGAACGGGATTACATTTTTTGGCTGGTGGCAAAATATTGCGCCACTTACGCGACAATTCGGCTATGAATGGAATCGCCAGATGCTCGGCCGAATCGTACTAAAAACGGAAGCGTCGACAATTAGAGAGGTACTTGGCTCGGGCTACTTCGGACTTCGGACCATTTCTGCGCGGGCGTTGTTTCTTGATGCGTCTGGTGACGCTTCAGCTGAGTTTTTGATTCCCTATTCCGCAATGAGCGAGGAGTAGATAGCTAATGCCAAATGAGTCATCGAGCTATCAAAATATTTTAGAGACTATTAAGACAATTGTTGCGGTGCCAAACAAATTGACGACGTTACGTACTGCTGAGACTAAGGCTCTTGAACAATGTGAACAGAAAAGCCAAGAAAAGATCAAGGCTATTGATGTCCGGGTCGAAGAACTTGACGATCAGTTGCGGCGATATTTATCGCAGGCTCGCCAAGTTGTTGAAAAAGTTGGTCTGAAGGAACTTGTTTCTTCAGATCTACCTGAAGTCACGAATAGAAATATGTCCTCTCAACCACAGGCAGCATTGCAGTCTTTAGAACGTGCGGCAAATAGTTGGTATCAGAATAAGAATCACATGAATGACAGCAAATTCGAAGCTGAGAGACGGCGAATCGCAGAAGAGGAAGAAAAATTCCGAGCGACTGCGCGCCAACAATCAATACTTGGTGGTGTTGTGCAGTTCGTCATTTTGCTCAGTTCATTTCTTTTGGCTCAGTATTTACTAAAGAACGAGGGTGGTGATTGGTATCTCCTCGGCGCAGCGATCGGAATAATCCTGGGTGGTTTATTTGGAAAGCCGATTTCAATTTTTGTGCACATCACTTGTGAATGGAGCGGCACTACTCGTGCGAAACCGAGTCGGCTTGCAGGATTTATTTCAGCCTCTGGGCTTGGTCTGATGGGTACAGGAATCGGCGCAGTGTTTCTTAAATCGGACTATTCGACGGCGGCGTATGCAGTTGGTATTGGTGCATTCTTGATGGTTGTCGCCTTTGATGTTTTGCCGGTCGTGAGAATGAAAGATGAGCAAAATCAGATTCTGGCACCACACCTATGGGACGGATGGAGCGGCTTAGCAATTGGGGCATTTCTCTTTGTTCCAGCACTCATCATTTCAAAGACTTCAACTAACGACACATTTATTTGGGTTTCGATCGGATCGATGATTTTGGCCGCGGCTGTTCGTCCTGTCGGACTCATGGCGAGGAAGCTCTTTGGTGTGGTGGTTCGTCGAGCCTTAGAATATGGTTCAACCTTTGGTGTCAACAAAATTCGGCCCGGCGCAGTTTTTTGGGCTTGGATTGATTACGAGTCAGTTGATCAATACGGAGATTCTGGGAAACAGCGCCCTGTCATGGTCGTTGCCCTTAACGGCCCGAATTTACAAGCCTTGGCTTTCACGAGCAAGGACCATACCTATCGTGATGATGTCATCACACTGGGTCGAGGATCTTGGGACCGCCAGGGGCGAGACAGTTATGTGAAACTCTCGACGTTGCATACTTTTGAGCAGAAGAAGATTGCTCGCATCGCAGGGCAGGTTGATCGTCAAAGATTTGAAATGGTGATCAAAGAGGCCAGTCGTTTTCATCCATCGCTCCTACAGAAAAAGAATGACGGACTGTCAACCATTTTTTCTAACGGCTTGATGAATTCGCTGGGCCTCGGGCTGTTATGGCTGGTCATTGCCATATTGCTAGGGGAAATTTAGAAATCTTTGATATTGCTGTCACAAATTTCTCGATGAATCGTTATCTGTAAATGAAGGTTCAAATTGACTATTGATTTAAAGGAGACTGTCTATGAGCTCTTTCGCAGATGACCTGGACGACGCTTTTCGAAACTTATCACTCGCCCTTTCCTTGTGTCGATCGGCACAGGGATTTTTGACATCTGGGCAGGACCAGACTCTCGAACTGGTTGTGCTGGTGGGACAAAGTGGCGAAGGTGATACGAGGGAATTAGTACAGGCAGCACAATTGGTGAGTGAAGCCAAGGTGTATGCCGAAAAAGCTGTCGAATTTATCCTGGAGGCGATGGCAGCGATCCAAGCCTATAAAGATCAACTAAATCTCTCCTGATAGAAGTCGAAAGTTGTGTTGCAATCAATGAAAGGAAGCACGTAATGTCAAAAAAAGGCCAAAAAGCTGGGGAAATTAATGACAGAGTACGATACTTAGCCAGCAAGTTTATTGAAGTTGCGAGACAATTGCGAGAAGCAACTGGGTTACTGAAAGGGGCTGGTGATTCTTCTACTCAGAATCTTGAGGGGTCCGAAGCAGTTGACCCATCAACTCTTAAAAATCTAATAAACGATGCATTCAAGGCTGCTGCGGCTGCGCAAAAACGAACCGAAGATGCCGTATCGGCCTTGGATAAGTGGAAAGCTTAGAAGACCCTTCTTATTTCAGCAGCGGAGTGAGAACTGAAAAAACTGACATCAGCGCGGCCATACTGCCGATGATTGTCAAGGTATTGATTCTCATGGAGTGAGCGAATTCGGCCCGAAGATTTGCAAATCCAGTGCGCATTTCGGTACGTACGTCGGCGAACTCAGTGCGTACTTCGGCGAATTGGACGGCGACTTCGGTACGGAAATTGGCGAATTCGAGTTCCATCTCGGCCTTGGTGAGAATGGTCGCGGTGGCGATGTCGTCTTTGGTCGCGAAGCGGTCCCAGTCGATGGGCGGAATGGAGTCCATCAGCTTGGCCGCGTCTTCGTCGCCAAGGATGCCAACGAATTTGTTCGTAATTCGAAACCGAGTTGTTTCATCAAGTGTCATTGTGTCGCCTTTCCGCAGTCATTTCAAGGCGCAATAATTCAAAGTAATGACCGGCCACCACAACTGTGGGAAAGACACACCCATACGCGGCGACATAAAAAAACTGGTGGCAAGAATAGGCGGGAAACCGCGCATTCTTGCCACCAGAAAAACTAAATCACTCGGGGTCAGAGTCGGGGGTGGTGGCTGATCCACCATCACCAACACCAGCGAGCTCAATCGCGGCCGGAGGCTGGAAACCTTCGACTGCCTTGAAGCCCAACTGCTTTTCACCGGGACGCTCGGGATCGTCTTCAACGTCAACGACAATGATCTCGCCGGCAGTGAACTGCTTGTACAAGATCTTCTCGCTGAGCGCATCTTCGATGAGTCGCTGAATGGCACGACGCA
>WLMQ01000006.1 GCA_009700145.1 Actinomycetota bacterium | reverse complement strand
TTCTCGGTGCAAAAAGGCATCACCTGGGGCGGTCTCATCCAACTTGGATCAGATGCTTCAAAGACCTTACAAAACGCTCCATGGATTGCGTTCTTCCCCATCTTGATGTTGTTCTTAACCGTGTTGTCATTGAACTTCGCCGGTGATCGTTTACGTACCTTCTTCGATGTCAAAGAGACCACGCTATGACGCAAACAGATTTGGTCCGTTCCGAACTTGAGTCGCTCGTTGAGACGATTGATGTTAAGACTCACTTCAAAACACCCCGCGGGATTGCGCGAGCAGTCGATGGTGTATCAATTCAAATTCGTCGCGGTCAGTCTCTGGGCGTTGTTGGCGAATCTGGTTCGGGTAAAACTGTTTTGTCGCGTTCGATCATGGGACTACTGCCGCGTAACGGCGTGATCCGTGAAGGATCAGTGCGCTATCGAGGTCAAGAAATCGGTAACTGCTCAGACAAAGAAATGCAAAGCATTTGGGGTCGAGAGATGGCGATGATCTTCCAAGACCCCATGACATCGCTGAATCCAGTGATGAAAGTCGGAAAGCAAATCTCTGAATCTCTGCGCAAAAATTTGGGAATGTCAGCAAATGAGGCTCTTGCGGTTGCCGAGAAATTGCTCCATGACGTTCGTATCCCCGAGCCAGCACGTCGCTTAAATCAATACCCTCATGAACTCTCGGGCGGAATGCGTCAGCGAGTCATGATCGCGATTGCTATGGCATGTGGTCCCAATATGTTGTTTGCCGACGAACCGACAACTGCTCTTGACGTCACAGTGCAAGCACAGATTCTTGAATTGTTAAGTGAGCAAAAGCGCGATCGCAATATGTCGCTTTTACTCGTGACACACAACCTCGGCGTTGTTGCTGGCTACACCGACGAGATCGCCGTGATGTACGGCGGCAAAGTTGTCGAGAAGGCACCAACCAAGACATTGTTTGCCAACACCAAGATGCCGTACACCGAGGCTTTGCTCAGCAGTATCCCGCGTCTTGATCAACCCTCGCACTCACGCTTGACGACGATCCCTGGCCGGCCTCCCGATTTAGTCAATCCGCCCAAGGGTTGTCGCTTCGCACCACGTTGTGCGTATGTTCGCGATCTGTGCCTGAACGAAGAACCAGAACTTGAGCAAGCAGATTCACCCGATCACACGTATCGCTGTTTCTACCCAGTCGGCTCACCCGAATACTTAGAACGCCGAGTTGAATTAACCCGCAAAGGCGAACTTGTCGCGTCCGAAGGATCGAACTAATGGCTGGCACAGGTAAAGCTCATCTTCGCGATGATCAGAACGTTCTCTTACGAGTTGAAGACCTCGTTGTTGAATTTCCTATTGGTCGCACCGGCCTGAAAGTCAATGCAGTGAGTGGAATCTCCTTTGATGTACTCAAAGGCGAAACTCTCGGCATAGTCGGCGAATCAGGCTGCGGTAAGAGCACCACTGGTCGCGCCATCATGCAACTCCCGAGCCCCACATCTGGCTCGATCATGTTTGACGGCACCGAACTCACCACATTGTCAGGTGAAGCCATGCGTGAAGCTCGCACCAAAATTCAGATGATCTTTCAAGATCCGATTTCATCGCTCAACCCCCGTCGAAATGTGCGCGACATTGTGCTTGAGCCTTTGTCAATCTGGAAGCGTGGCACAACTGCCGAGCAGTTAGCCGCAGTTGACAAGATTCTTGAACACGTCGGCATCGATCCCCAACGCGCTGCCGAAAGTAAGCCCCACCAATTCTCTGGAGGCCAGTGTCAGCGCATCTCCATTGCGCGATCGCTCGTACTCAATCCACAAATGATTATTTGTGACGAGCCAGTGTCGGCCCTAGACGTCAGCGTGCAGGCCCAGGTGGTCAACCTTCTCGAAGACCTAAAAAAGCAATTCGAGTTGACGCTGGTATTCATTGCTCATGACTTGGCTGTCGTCAAGAACATCAGTGATCGCATTGCCGTGATGTACCTCGGAAAGATTTGCGAAGTCTCCAGCAGCGACGATCTCTATCGCAATCCTGCCCACCCCTACACCGATGTCTTGTTGTCATCGATTCCAGTACCCGACCCTACGGTTGCGGTCAAAAAGGTCGTAGTCGACGGCGAACCGCCATCACCGGTTTCGCCACCTGCCGGCTGTCGCTTCAACCCCCGTTGCCCCAATGCATCAGATCGTTGCCGCAGCGAAGAACCGACATTGCGCGAGATTGAGCCAGATCACTTCGTGGCTTGTCACCATCCGCTCACCGGCGGCGAAGCACCCGTTTCAGTGCACTTCAAATAAGACGTTACAAATTCACTGCTACAGATTCACTTATTCTGAAAATTCGGCGGTCGCTTTTCCATAAACGCCATCATTGCCTCACGGGCATCTTCAGTACGGCTTGCCATAATTTGCTGACGATTCTCTAAATCAATCGCTGACTGCATTGCCGGAATTTCGAGGGCCGTCCACATCGCTTCCTTGGTGAGTGCAACACCAAACGGAGTGTTGAGCATGATCTGTTCGGCCTTGGCAATCGCGACTTTTTCAAGATCACCATCGGCAACGCGATCAACCAGTAAACCAATGCGATAGGCCTCAGCAGAATCAATCACTCGTCCGGTCAACATCATCTCTTGAGCTCGAGCGACACCAACGATGCGCGGCAGTAGCCACGAGGTTCCGATATCGCAAGCAGAAAAACCAACGCGAATGAACGCCACGTTGAACTTCGAAGATTCGGCTCCGATTCGAATATCGCTACCGAGCACTAAAGCCAACCCGCCGCCGGCGGCCGCGCCATTGACTGCAGCAATAATCGGTTGCGGAATCGAGCGCATATGCGACATCAATCCCGCAATATGCTTTTGCACCGCGAACGACCGCTGAACAGCACCGAAATCTTCGGTATTTGGGGCATCCCCGTATCCAGTGAGATCAAGACCAGCGCAAAATCCCCGACCCGCGCCAGTCAAGATCACGACTCGACAATCCGCGTCTATCGCAATGCGATCAAGCACCTGATGCAGTCCCTCAACGAGTTCGGTCGTCATGGCATTGAGTCGATCCGGGCGATTCAATCGAATCACGATCACTCCCGGGATTGGCCGCTCGAGGACGATGACTGGTGTTGGTGACTGGGCAGGGCTCATGTAGCCATTCTGCCGAATCGCGTGATGCCACTACTAGTCCTGAGAGCCTCAGTGCCCCGTGTTAGCGTCGTGATGTGCGCTTTTGTGCACCTGCCTATGCCTGACACCGCGAGCAACTCCCCTCCTCCAATAGCCAACCAGGACGATTCCAGTCTGTGGCGATCGGCCCTTAAGCATGCGAGTTTGGCGTATCTCTTTTCGCGCTTGGCAATCATGGTGGGAGCCGCCATTGTTGCGGCCGAACTTCGGGCTGACGAAAACAAGATCAAAGAGCATCTTGTCTGGGGCTTCTTAGGAAAAGTAGATCCACACGCTCGATCTGGTTCGCTACCCAAATCCGCGGGTTCGATGATCCTTGATGTACTTACGTCGTGGGATGGCATCTGGTACATGCGCATCGTTCGCTACGGCTATCCAACTTTTGTTCCACAGCACATTACGTACGACGACACCCAAGCACGTCTGGCATTCTTTCCCGCATACCCGAATCTCGTTCGAATCGTCAACGCCGTCTTGCCTGGCGGCGACACCTTGGCAGCATTGTTTTTGAACTTCGCGCTCGGCGCTGGGTTTATTCTTCTCATCGGACTGCTCGCTCGTTCATGGTTTGGAGTTTCTGTTGCCAAGCGAGCAATGATTTTGTGCGCGTTATTTCCTGGAAGTTTTGTGTTGTCATTCGCATACAGCGAAGCATTGTTACTTTTCTTAGCAGCTGCCTGTTTGTATTTGTTGCAAAAAGAAAAATGGCTTTGGGCTGGTGTTGTTGCGATGCTGGCGACAGCCACTCGACCCAATGGAATTGCGGTCATCGCCGCATGCGCTGTAGCAGCCTTCTTGGCATGGCGACACACAAAATCTCTTCGCCCATTTATCGCACCCCTGTTATCACCTATTGGTTTCATCGGATATCAATTGTGGATCAATAATCATGCCGATGAATCAGGGGTGTGGTTCAGAGTCCAAGGCGAGGCTTGGAAAGAAGGTGCGAGTTTCGGGCTGACCGCCATCCGACGAACACTCGAGGCTTTTACACAACCCCTCACCTCCCCAACCGACCTCATTACCGCGGCTTCATTTGTCTTGACACTCTTTTTGTTGTGGTTGGTCTGGAAGAAACATCGCATTCCATTGCCAGCACTTGCCTACAGTGCCGTTGTTATTGCTTTGATGTTGTTACCCGCCACTGTGACAGCGCGCCCTCGTTTCATCTTTACGGCATTTCCACTCTTCATCGCCGCTGCGGTTTGGCTTGATCATCCAAAGCGCAAAGAATGGTGGCCGTACCTTGTTGGGCTATTTATGTGTGGCTTAACTGCACTCACAGCGTTGTACGGCGCCTACGGGGCGATTCCGTGACTCAATGGCTGCGTCGTCGTTACGACGTCTGCATTATTGCTCTGCTCGCCTATCTTCCGCTATTACTGTCCGCCCCAGGCAAATTGCCAGCCGACACCAAGTTGTACCTATATCTCAATCCGGGCCGGTTACTCAGTGATGCCGCCTGGACGTGGGATAACCGTCAACTCGGTGGATGGGTCCCCCACCAAAACGTCGGATACCTATGGCCGACTGGTCCTTGGTTCGCTTTTTTTGATTGGCTGAATATTCCAGATTGGATCGCCCATCGACTTTGGCTCGGATCTCTTCTTCTGCTCGCCGGTCTCGGCGCGCGATGGCTCGCGAAGTTGCTTGAACTTCCCGCAAAGTCATATTTCATCGCTGGAGTCGCTTATCAACTCTCGCCATATGTATTGCCATATATTTCGCGTACATCAGCTTTGCTTTTACCGTGGGCGCTTCTTCCCTGGATCGTTGGTCTGACTCTCAAAATCATCCATGAACCAAAGCTGAAGTACTTTGCAGTTTTTGGATTAATCATCATGTCGTCGGGAGGATTGAACGCCACCGCACTTCTTATGATTGCCCCAGCACCAGTCATCTGGCTGATTGACGCCTGGAGCACTCGCAAAATTTCGTGGAAGCGAGCACTATCACTGACAGGTCTACTTGGTCTCATTTCAGCAGTCATGAGTGCTTGGTGGGCTGCTGGCTTATCGGTGCAAGGCAAATATGGAGCACCAGTGCTCTCGTACAGCGAGGCTCTTCAATCAACATCAGCAACGTCTACTGCAACTGAAGCACTTCGTGGTCTTGGTTACTGGCTGTTTTACGATCGCAACAAAATCACTGCGCTCACTTCGGCGTCGACGCCCTACCAAAACAATCTGTTGATCATTGTCGTTGGAGTTGTTTTAGTCGTCGCTGGCTGTCTTGGCCTTCTGTGCCATCACAAACTCAAACGACCGCTCAGTTTGATGCTTCTCATTGGAGTCGTGCTGTCGGTCGGCGCATATCCCTCAGATTCGCCGTCACCTTTATGGTCGTACTTTTCTCATCACCCCAAGAGTGCAGTGAGTTTGGCTTTGCGATCATCATCTCGTGCAGTCCCATTGATTGCGTTGGCTCTAGCAATTGGTCTGGCGATATTCGCACATCGGGCAATGACCTTTTTTGCGCAACGTTCGCCTCGCCTCACTCACGCGGTTCTGCCTTTCACACTCCTGTTCGTTTGCCTCAATGTGCCCGCACTTTTCGGCGGTCGCTACATCGATCCAGCGATTTCACGTCCAGAGGAATTGCCAACGGCTTGGACCAAAGCTGCCACATTGCTCGATCAACGTTTTGACGCTGGACATACCGGTTCAGTTTTGATTCTTCCTGGTATCGAATCAGCGGCCTATCGTTGGGGCTATCCAGTCGATCCGATTCTCCCTGGAATCACCAAGAAGCCATTGATCACGCGTGATTGGCTGCCGTTAGGAAGCGCTCCATTCATGGATTTGCTGTATGCCCTCGACGATTCATTTCAAAATGGAACAGCCGACGCCAACAGCATTGCCCCCATTGCGCGGCTACTTGGCGCAGACACCGTCATGGTTGTGAATTCGTATCAATACGAGCGATTTGGCGTGCATCGCCCTGAACGATCAGCAGCACTTATTGCTTCGGCTCCTGGTCTCACACCCATCGGAGACTTTGGTGAGCCATCCATCAATCTCGCCTCCGATTTCGAAACCAACGATCTACAAGATTTTCCACCAACAGCTTTACCTGAAATTTCTCTGTACGAAGTAAATGATGCGCCCGCTGGTGCTCGAATCACCGACTACCCGATCGTTGTTTCGGGAGACGGCACCGGAATCGTTGATATTGCTGCTGCAGGATTGATTGATGGAAAGAGTTCAGTTCTTGCTTCGGCTGCACTTGACTCTGTGGCACTGACTGATGCCATAGCAAATGCCCCCGAAGTCATCGTGACCGACAGCAATCGCAAGCGCGCCCACCAATGGCGTGGGTCGCAAGAAGTGTGGGGAGCAACCGAAGGAACGTCAGCACTTGTTGACTCCTTTGATGCATTCGATAATCGATTACCGGTCTTCCCATTGGCGATTGATCGCATCAAGACGCAATCAATCGCCGAGAACAACTCTAGAACCACCATGTCAGCAACGGCGTATGGCGCACTGCTGTCGTACTTACCCGAGTATCGCCCGGGCAATGCCAACGATGGGAATGTTGATACTTCGTGGTCAATCGGTTGGGGAAATAATCCAGTTGGACAGGTCTTGACGTATACAAGCAATATTGGTGTTCCCAAAGTTGATCACCTTGAACTCGTCCCTGCGCAATTCTCCGCCGACCAACGAGAGATCTCTTCAATATCGGTCAGTGTTGATAGTTCGCCTTGGACTCAGCAGGCAATAGATCTAAGTGCATCAATGACAAAAATCGAACTTGATCAGCCAGGAAACACAGTTCGCATCAGAATTGATGGCGTCACTTCTGGAGACGATCAACTTCCTGTGGGTTGGGCAGAAATATTATCGGCATCTTCACAACAGCCCGAAGTCATCAGAGTTCCGAGTGATGCAACCTCTGTTGCATCTTCATCAACTCCAGTTTCGTATGTATTTACTCGCTTACGAACCGATGGATACAAGGCCCTTCGTCAAGATCCCGAGCTGTCAATCAACCGAACCTTCTATGTCGCCCACGACGACAATTTCACTTTGACGGCACAAGCAACAAGTTCTACGGAAATCACCACAGATGATCAATGTCGCGATGATCTTGTACAACTTGATTATCAGAAGATTCCTGTACGAATCACGCAATCTCTCGGCAATACCATCACGATTGAAGGTTGCGAAAGTCTTTTCTTAGTACCAGGCGATCGGATTCTGCAAAGTTCACTCAATGCATCAGTCACCATAGATCGCATTGTTTTACGTTCAGCCCTTGCGAAAATTCCTGAGCCGTCACAAGTCTCCGCTATCACTCAATCACGCACCAACCGAACAACTTCAATCACCTCATGTACATCGGGTTGCTGGCTTGAATTGAATGATGGCTGGAATATCGGATGGGAAGGATCACTGTCAGGCCAAACCCTCAACGCTCCAATCGCGAGCGCGGGTGGGCGCTTGCTCTGGAAACTCCCTGCAACCCAAGACAACACCCCATTCGAAACGAATTGGACTCCACAGGTTCGGATGTGGATCGGCATCGCCATCACGGTGATCGGCTTACTGATCTGTCTGATCATTCTCGGTATTCCAAAAATACGGCGTCGCAAACTTCGCCCCGATTCAATAGTGGGCAAAATCGCCGCCACTGATTTGTCGAGAGTCGCATTCACGACTTGTGCCCTTGCTTTAGGAGCCTTGATCATCTCCCCGCTGTACGGGCTTCTCGCCGGAATATTGGCGACTCATTCGTTCACCTCAAAACGCCTACCGAAAATTGGAATCGCCCTGATCACGCTCGGGATGTTGTTCCTCGTCGCCCAACAAATCCGCACCGGTGCAGCGCCGAGTTTCGGCTGGCCATCGGTCTTTCGTCGATCACATCGCCCCATTTTGCTCGGAATCGTCCTCATTTCGCTGTCAACTTGGATGACTGCCCGCCCCAAGCAGAATGAACCTGCCGACCCAACCGCTAGCGTTTCTCCATTGTGACTACCAAAGTTCGTCCCTGCCTCAGCGTGGTTATCCCGTGCTACAACGAAGAAGCAACGATTCAATCACTCATTAATTTGGTCCTTGCTTCAAAATGGGTCGCCGAGATCATCGTCGTTGATGATGGATCCAAAGATCGGTCCCGTGAGATTTTGGCGAGTATCGATAATGCCAAAGTGCGCGTCGTACTTCACGAGGTCAACAAAGGCAAAGGAGCCGCTCTTCGTACCGGCTTCCAGCACGCCACGTCCGAGTTTGTCATCGTGCAAGATGCCGACCTCGAATACGACCCTTCCGAATACCCGCTCGTGCTTGAGCCATTGCTTGACGATCGAGCCGATGTCGTCTTCGGATCGCGATTTTTAAGTGGTCGCCCACACCGCGTTCTCTATTTCTGGCACAGCCTTGGCAATAAATTCTTGACCTTGATGTCGAATATGTTTACCGATCTCAACCTCACCGACATGGAAACTTGTTACAAGTGTTTCCGACGTGAAGTCATTCAGTCGATCAACATTGAAGAAGATCGATTCGGGTTTGAACCCGAAATTACGGCAAAGCTTGCTAAATCGCGGGTACGTATTTACGAGGTCGGAATTTCTTATTCAGGTCGCACCTATGACGAAGGCAAGAAAATTGGCTGGCGAGATGGTGTCCGTGCGGTGTACTGCATTGTGCGCTATTCAAAAGTTGGCGACAAACTTGGACCGCTGCTCAAGCGTTAGTTCTTACGATTCCGCAGTTTTGTATCTAGAAAACTTTTTGCCTGGTTCCAACGATGTGCAAGACCCCATCGGGTCACAAGCAACATCGACTCAGCAATGATTCGTCCGGACATCTTTGACGTTCCATTTTCGCGATCAACAAAAAGAATCGGGACCTCACTAATTTTCATTCCGCGACGCGTCAGTCGAACAACTAGTTCTGAAAGAAACGCGTAACCCTCGGCTTTGGTTGTCTCGGGAGCTATTCCAGCCAACGCCGACGCTCGGTATGCACGAAACCCTGAGGTGCAGTCGCGAACTTTCACCCCGAGCACCGCAGCGGTATACAAATTGCCCCAACGTGATAGCAATCGGCGATGTATCGGCCAATTCTTGGTGCCACCACCGTTCACATAACGCGAACCAATGACTGCATCTGAACCAGATTCAATTGCTGCCAGCATTGCCGGAATCGATAACGGATCGTGTGAGAAATCAACGTCCATCGAAACAATGACGTCAACGCCCTGCGCGATCACATGCGAGAAACCCTGACGATAGGCACTACCGAGACCTTGCTTGCCGGGTCGGTGCAAGACTTCAATTCCGCCAAGTTCAACCGCGCATCGCTCTGCGATATCACCAGTTCCGTCGGGACTGTTGTCGTCGACTACACACAACCGACTATCTGGCAACACCTGCCGGAGTTGGGTCAGCAAACGGGCAATGTTTTCGCTTTCGTTATAGGTGGGTAGAACTACAGCAACGAGCACGGAGTCACTCTAGTGATGCATCAGGCTCGAGCGATGGAACTTGCACCCCGGGCGTTGCCGAATACATGGCGACTGGCTGACCAAGCAAAATGAGATCTTTCACCATTTCAGCGAGATCGATTGGAAGTGGTGGTTCGGCAAAAATCAGGGACGCTCCCGGCGTATCAAGAGCTGCGACCAAGTCTTCTCGTCCAGATGCAATGAGCCCCGCAGCTATATCTTGCAACAACTGTTGCGCGTGAGCTTCCTCAGCAGCAGTACGCGGATTGACATAAGCGATTCGGGTTAACGTTGGATCCACATTTGCTCGAGAGATGGCTGGCCCAACCACAACCCACAAGATTTCGTCGGCCTCATTCTCGCTCATCACACGGTGCGGAAGCGCTGCCGCAGCCTGAAACCATTCAACTCCAACGTGAATGCCTTGACGTTCAAGTTCAAGGACCGAACCAAATCCTGTGGCATTGAGTGTGTAGGGGTCGTACATCCGAAGGAGGTACTTCTTATCACTTTCAAGTCTTGTCAGTGCCTGTGGTACAAGTTGTCCCACAATGGACGAATCAGTTGGACCTGGCAAATGCGCTCGATCATGAGCCTGCACTGCGCTCGCAAAAACGCCTGTTGCAATCAGCACCGAACCAAGGAGAACAATTTTTGTTTGTCGAATGAATGGTAAAGCGCTCCGCCCACTTGTTAATCGAATGAGTACAAGTAATGAATGAGCCAAGGTAAACCCAGCCAATATCCAGAACCAGCGCACGGTGTATTCAAAATACGGACCGAAAATTCGAAGGATTGACAACATCCCTAAAGCTAAAAATCCAGCCAACATCATCTGCCAACGCAACATCACCCGTTCATGTTGACGCGACGCCACCAAAGTTGCGCCGACCCAAAGGGCCACAAAAACAAAACATCCAATGTAGCGAGCCCAAGATTCGGATGGCGCATGTGCACCTGGACCAGTGAGCCATGGACCAAACACATTCATCTGAGTAGCGATCACTCGTACCGCATCTCGCAATGGAATCGTGGGCTCAGATGGTGAGCCAAAATGTTGCCATAAGACTGTCAAGTTGCCCGGAGTACGACGCCATTGATCAATCAGTACTGGTGACCACACTAAGACGAAGACACCAGCGGTGCTACCGATCGCTTTTGTCGTTTTACCCAAGCGATCTGCCGACGTTCGTTCACCCAGAAGCATTGTCAATAACGCGGCAACAACTGCACCACCGACAAGTACCACATATCCGGCATGACACTGAATGCAATAGCTTCCAACCACTACGGAGCCGACCAAATAACGAAGACGTGTTTGATTTGTTGACGACGATGAAATTGATTCGCCTATCAAAAAAACGAACACCAAAAAGGGCAGAACTGCGAGCCACGGGTTCCACGGCTCGATCATGAAATCCGGACCCGATGCACGAATGATTGCTAAGCAAAAAATCGCGATCAGCCCACCAAAAAGTTTACCGCCGCGACGAATTGCCAACCACAAAGCAGTTGCGACAGATGCAATATGGACACTCGCGACAGCGGCCATGAGAGCACCGCTACTGCGACCTCCCAACAAATAAACCGGCAACATCGCAACCCATAGACCAGGGCCGGGATGAGAGCCCTGAAGACCGTTGTCGTCAACTATTCGTCCGGCTGCTCCGACTAAAGGTGGATGATCAAAAAATCCCCGCATATGCAACTCGGCCTGAGCCATATCACCTGCGGGATACCAGTGGTTTCCCCGAAGAAGCGTCACTAGTGCAATGAGAGCGGGCAAAGTCGCCAAAATCGTTCCGATCAGCACGTAACGCCACATCGAAACGCGCTGAATCACTTGGGGCATAGTGCAACCTTAGTCAAGAATCCGTGGTTGCTCCGGGCTTGCCCTCACTGACTCTCGACCCACTGAGGCACTAACCTTGACTCTGTTATGCAACGCGCACCGTCTCTTCACTTCTTGGTGCATCCAACAGCCTTAAGCATTTTGCGTTCGGATCTTCCCAAAGTTTCCGCCGATGTTGCAGAACAAGCAGCCAATTTCACCGTTCGTCGAATCAGAACTTTGCCAAGCCACATGCGTATCGGCGTCACGATGATCGCGGCTGCCGTTCGGTTGATTGGTGGTATTTCACCCGAGCAATTCGTCGTCAGAATTAGCCACACTCATCTACCTCTCATCAGTGAGTATTTCCGATTGATTCGTTCACTTTCGTATGCCTTTATTTGGGAAACCTGGCCTGATACCCGTCACGATGGCTCAACGAGTGATGGATCGCACTTGTGAATCCGACTCAGCCAACTCAATTTTGGACAGAAGCAGACTCATCATCTTCTTGTGATGTTCTCGTTATCGGATCTGGCGCTGGTGGAGCACCGACTGCAGCCCTTCTTGCCGAAGCCGGATTTGATGTCATCGTTGTTGAAGAGGGAAAGTGGGTTGAACAAGGATCGGTCGCTCCATTTTCCCTCGAGCAGATGGATCAGCAGTATCGCTCAGGCGGAGTGACTGTCGCTCTCGGCCTACCCAGCATTGCCTACACCGAAGGTCGGTGTGCCGGGGGTGGAACTGAAGTCAATAGTGGATTGTATCGACGTCCGCCAGGTGAAGTCATTGAACGCTGGCGCGACCGCTGGCAAATTAATGAACTTGATCCTGACAGTTTGCTCTCGATTGCCACCGAAGTCGAACAAGCTATTCACGTCACCCCCCTACCTGGTCCAGCGAGCAAACCAAGTGAACTTTTACGTCGCGGAGCCGAATCACTCGGTTGGCAATTCGATGAAAGTCCCCGATGGATGAAATATCCCAATAATGATGTGCGCCAGGGTCAACGGCAGTCGATGACGCGAACCTATCTACCGCGCGCCGCGCAAAGTGGCGCTCGCATCTTGACAAATTGCCGAGTGAATAAACTCCACATGAAAAATACTTCAGCTACCAGTGCCGAAGTCACTCTCGGCACGGGCAAGACCGCAAGAATTTCATTCAAATATGTTTTCGTTTGTGGTGGGGCAATCCAAACACCAGCAATTCTGCAACGCTCAGGCTTACACAAAAATATCGGTAACTCACTTGCGGTCCATCCGACTGTCAAATTGGCAGCCCGTTTTTCCGAAGCCATCAACATCCCCGATGACGTTCCCGTACACCAAGTCAAAGAATTTGCCCCCGATCTTTCATTTGGTGGCTCGGCAAGTCATGCCGGCTTAATGGCTTTGGCCTTACTCGATCAATGGTCACAGTTTGGAAGTGCTATCGAGCAGTGGCGCAATATGGCGATCTACTACGCCGCAATTACGAGCGTTGGACGCGGGCGTGTCATTTCGGTGCCAGGCCTCAAAGATCCAATCGTCACGTACCGCCTCACACGACGCGATCGCGAGTTATTACGAAGCGGCTTATCACGGCTATCGCTGCTCATGCTTGAAGCGGGAGCGACCGAAGTCTTCCCATCATTTCGAGATGCGCCAATCGTGCGCGGACGCAATGACTTGACCCAACTTCAAAACAGCTTTAATGCCATGAAGGCCAGTGTCATGAGCGTCCACTTGTGCTCAACTGTTGCCATGGGAGAAAATCGTGCGTTGTGTGGGGCAGACAGCTTCGGAAAAATACATGACACCCATAACGTCTATGTCAATGATGCGTCGTTACTCCCTGATGCTCCTGGGGTCAATCCACAAGCAAGCGTGATGGCAATCGCAATTCGCAATATTCGGCACTTCATATCTCATGAGAAACGGAATGTCTAAAACTCTTCATCTCTCGGACTCGCCTGCACCTCTTGTAGTGACTGGCGCAGGGGGCTGGCTTGGCCGGGCTCTCAGTTCTCATATCGTGGCGAACGCTCAGAGTCTTGGCATTTCGCGATACGTCGCTCTTGTACGTACCAACGAAGAAAAGAAACTACTCGAAGCAGAACTTGTGGGCATTTCAACGGTCAAGTCAGATATTCGTCTCTGCGATGTCACTTCAACCGACGCGATCAATTCTGTGCTTGTCGATCTGAATCCTGATAACGAGTCCAGTTTTGATCTCATCCATACGGCTGGAATTATCCACCCAAAGAAGATCCAAGATCTCTATCAAGTCAATGAAGTTGGTACTCGAAACATTATGAAGTTCGCGCTAGATCATCACGCGCGAAAAGTCGTTCATGTCTCGTCAAACAGCCCTTTCGGCAATAACCCCCACTCGAAAGATCTCTTCAGGTCGATCGAACCATTCAATCCGTACATGGCATATGGCGAATCAAAGATGCGCGGCGAAATAGCCGTCCAAGAAGCAGTTTCTCAGGGATTACACGCAGTCATTGTCCGACCACCTTGGTTTTACGGGCCATTTCAGCCTGCTCGCCAAACCACATTCTTTTCTATGGTGAAAGCCGGTCGTTTCCCCGTCTTCGGAGATGGCTCGCAACATCGTTCAATGGTGTTTATTGACAACCTTGTGGACGGTGTTTTCCGGGCTCGTCAGTGGACCGGCGAACCCGGAAAGGGGTGGTGGATCGCCGATCAAACTCCGTACCGTGTGAGCGAAATAGTTTCTCTTGTCGGTCAGGCACTGCGTGATGAAGGCCATGATGTAAAAACGAATCGCCTACGTATCCCAAATATTGTTGGAAGCTTCGCCGAAACCGCCGATGCGCTCATCCAGAAGACTGGCAGATACGTGCAGCAAGTTCATGTGCTCGGAGAAATGAATAAAACAATCGCCTGCGATATTTCAGCATCGACATCTGAACTCGGCTACATCCCTCAAACTTCGTTGTACGAAGGCATGCGACAAAGCATTCGCTGGTGCGCCGAACAAGGCATTGAATTATGACCATCAGTCTTGTGACCGGCGGAAACGGATATTTTGGCTCATTGCTCGTTGACCGACTTCTGAACGAAGGTCACCATGTACGTGTGTTAGATATTTCTTTGTCAACCGATCGACGAGCAGACATTGAGTACATCCAAGGCGATATTCGCAATCAATCGGTAGTTCAACAGGTCGTGCAAAAAGCCGAGTTCGTCTTTAACAATGTCGCTCAAGTACCCCTTGCCAAAGATCGTACGCTGTTACGCACTGTCAACATTGATGGCACCAAAATTCTCCTTGATTCATGCTTGTCGGCAGGAGTTCAAAAAGTTGTGCATACTTCATCGAGTGCAATTTTCGGCGTACCAACTTCAAACCCGGTCTTTCCTGATACTCCAGCCCATCCTTTAGAGGCTTATGGGCAAGCTAAATGGGAAGCGGAAATTCTCTGCACACAGGCAATAGCGAATGGTCTCGACGTCAGCATCATTCGTCCACGAACGATTCTTGGTCACGGGCGTCTTGGCATCTTCGGCATTTTGTTTGATTGGATCGCCGACGGCGCCGATCCTTTTGTCCTTGGCAACGGAAACAATCGTTATCAATTCATTCATGCGGAAGATCTTGCCGATATTTGCTGGCGCGCGTCCCAATCGCTCGGACCGAATATCTTTAACGCCGGAACCGATCGTTTTGGAACAATGCGCCAAGCACTAGAAGAACTATGTCTCCACGCAGGTACTGGTTCGAGGGTGCGATCTCTCCCCGCACGGCCAACTTCGTTAGCGATGCAGGTAGCGGCAAAGTTACATATCGCGCCATTTGCTCCTTACCATTGGATCATGTACTCAAAGTCAATGTGGTTTGATGTTTCTCATGCTCACGACATTCTTGACTGGAGTCCGCGCTGGTCGAATAGCGATATGTTCAAGCAAAGTTACGACTGGTTTTTGCAGAATCGCGCCGAGTCAAACAATGCCGATGCATCACACCACCGTCGAACTGCTCGACAAGGCGCACTCGGTCTTGTGAAGCGAGCGACAAAACTACTACCGCGATAGTTTGCGCAGCATCACTTGCGCGTGAAGGGGTTGCAATACTCCTGCGGCCAACGAATCCCAAGTCAAGGTTCGGGCGCGTTGCTCGGCTTGCAATGACAATGTCGAACGTAATTGAGGGTTCAATAAAACATCGGCGATTCGTTCACCCAACTGATGAAGCGGGGCCAAGAGTCCGGTACGACCATCGAGCACTGAGCAACGATGACCACTGATATCGGTAGCGATTGCTGGCGTTCCACAGCCGGCTGCTTCGGTGAGTGCCAATCCCCAACCTTCAGCAATCGAAGCACTTGAGATGAGCCAGGCCCGTCGATAATGAGAACGCAATTCTTCGCGAGAAATCCGACCCACTAAAGTCACCCAGCTCTGCGCTTGATGTGTCGAGATCCAGTTTTCAATCAAGGGACGATCAGGCCCATCGCCGACCAATGTCAACGTTGCATCAGGAACTCGTTGACGTGCCTGTGCTACTTGTTCCAAAAGTTCGACGAATCTCTTGACCGGTGCCTGTCGACCGACAGCAATAATCGAAGGGTGGATGGTCTTTGCTTCACCTGGGCTAAAGAAATCATCGACACCAACGGGCCCGGTGGTGAGTAATTCTGGTGTCCACCCCAAATGTAGTAACTCTTGTCGAGTGTCATCTGACGTCGTCACCGTAGGCGTACGGCGATAAAACGGCGGCGCAAATTTTGTTTCGAGTGCTCGACCGAGCGACGCAATCGGACGTGGAAACATCTGATTCCACATTGGCCCATGAATGTGATGCAAAATCAAAATTCGGGGCTTTCGACACCACACGGGAGACATCCACGGAACACCATTCCAGATTTCAACCAACGCGTCATATGAACCCATCCGACCGGACAGTTCTCCCATCATTGTGCGTGGGAATACTGAATAGCGGCTACCACGTCGAACCACGTCGTATCCGTTGCGTACATCTAATTCAGGTTTTCCGACTGCGTGCGACGTGCGATGAAGAACCGAAAGTCCTGCCTCCTGCCAACGCGTCATGAACTCATTGGCGTGATCCTCGCTACCACCGGCCTCATCGTCGGCAAAATCTCGCCATGCAAGTACATGCACGCGACGCACTCCGCATTCGATCATCTCGGTTGCCATGTCGGCTACTGATTGCCCAGGAGTCATCTGGTTCATGGGAACAACGGCGCTCCGACCGGAACCTCAAAGACTGCACCTGGAACTCTGATCTCGCTATATCGCGCCACCTTTGCAAACAGATCATCGGGGATGTCGGTGAACAACAGGATTTGCATGTGTCCATATTGTGAATCAAGAAGAGTGATCCACTCGGGATGTTCAAGTTCCAACATCTGTTGTTCAATGAGTGTGCGTAGACCGTCACTTTCAATTTTCTCTGAAGGCGATCGAGGATCAAACTCAGCCAATTTTTCAGCATCATCTCGCTTTGAGAAACGATCAATGTTTTGTTCGCCCGTCACCAACCACAGAACCGCGTCCACAGAACCCGGGGACAGTTCATCGCGAACCCGATACGGGCGTGCTGCCGCTCCGGCCCAATGGTCAACATAGAGATGATCGCCTTGCTTCTCCATCTCGAGCAACAGTCCAAAACCAGTTCCACCGAGTGCAGCTGGATCATGCCAACGCAACAGATAATCGACCGATTCGAGCAACTGCCCGTCAAGTTGTGAAGACAGTCCAGCCACCAACCGAGAATCATTTTGATATGGGGGACGCGCCCCAACAGAATCAACACTGCCCCAGACGATGACCGCAAGAAAAGCCCCGCAGAATAGGCCAGTGAGACGTTGACGCACACGAATATTCGAATGAGTCATCGCCCGCCATATTGACCAGACAGATACCACAAACCACATCACGGCCACTGCCCACATCCAACGAATGACATAGTCGTAAAAACGACCAAATACGCGCGATGTCGCAATCAGACCGATGACGGTTACCACGCTCATCACTGCCTGTAACGCTTTCACTACCACATCACTTCGACGCACTGCCACTACTACACCAATCGCACAGAGCAACACAAAAGCCAGGAAGCCAATCAGGTTAGGTGCATCGTATGGCGCCTTTCCGGGACCAGTTACGAAAGGCCCAGCCAAGTTCAACTCACCCATCATCGCCTTCACTGCAGCGCGCAGGCCAACATTGTCGGCATGTGTTGTGCCGAACTCATCCCACAATCGGCGCAGGTTGCCCGGCCCAGGACGAAGTTGCTCAATCATTGGTGGAAGCCACATCAAGGCGCCAATCGCCATTGACCAGATGATCGGTCGACGTATGGATTCACCAGCACGGCGAGCATCCCACCATGCGTACGCCCCAAAAAGCACGAGCGAACCAAAAACAAGAGGAACATATGAGACGTGAGTTTGTACGCAATGAGTACCAACAAGCACAGCCCACGGCAGACAACGCCGGCGGCCAAGAACAAGACCCCAGAGCAAAAGCAAGAAGACAAAAAAGGCGAATACGGGCACCCACACATTCCATGGTTCAAGAAAAAATCGTGGTGCAAGTGCCCGCACCATGACCGCCAAAGCAAACGCCATGATCAGACCAAGGGCGGTTCCTCCAAACCTTCGAGCGAGCGCGATAGTTGCGGCAATGGCGGCAAGATGAACAAAGACCACCGAGACAAACACACCAAAAGTTGATCGTAAAAAAAGAAGGTACACGGGGTACAGCACGTAGGCCATGGACGCACCCGGGGTTGAACCTTGATTATTGATGTCATTACCCACTCGCGCGGCAACGCCAATGAGAGGCATACGGTCAGGTATCGCCCGCAACATCAATTCGGTATGCGACACGTCACCCGTCAAATACCACGAGACTCCGATCATTGAACAAAGCGCGACAATCGCGGGCAAACCCACCATCACAGTCAGGGCGATAGCCGACAAGAGTCGCCTTTCGTCCACGACTTTTCTCAACTTCTCAATGTTTGCGTTGAGTGCGAGCGAGCGCATGTTCATTGAATCCCTGCCACGATCATTCGGGCCACTCGTTGTTGACCAGCAAGAGTCAACCCATTTGCATCACGAACAATCACGTAGCCAACACCATTTTCGTCAGGCAGACAGTCGTCCCACCACAAACAGTCAACATGCTCATCAACGTCGGCCAACATGCTCGATGGATCAACAACGCGCACACCAAGTTTTTGTAGAACGGCCACTACCGGATCTGCCTCGCCTGATAAACCAGTAGCAATCGCAGAATGATCTGCCTCAAATCTTTGTAACGCCTCAACAACATTTTGCGCAGCCACATCTGGCGATACATCGCATGACTTGAATGAAATCGGAGAATTCAGAGAGATGACGATTCCGAGAGATGGTTGCGCGTCAACGCTCGCCAACTCGCTCGGCACGTCGCACCATGATTCGGGAGCATCGACCCAAGCGACGGTGAGTCCCTCTTCAACGAGACGACGGCTCACGACTGTTTGCGCCTCTTTTAAGTCGCCGTTTCCGATGACCAACACCGCTGGTAGATGAATCGGATCGCCAGAACCCTCGATTCCTGGCCACCACCAATACATGACGGCAGCCAACGCCACAAATAGCGATACAGCCAGCCTCCAACGCGGTCGCGCCGAGGCAAGAAAAGGACTGCGAGAGTTATTCACGACACCACGAAAGTACCATCCGATCAGCCAATTTCAGGTCATTCCAGCGGACCAGTCATCAGTATCCAACTTCATCGGCCGAACTCCCCGAGCCAACCTCTGACACTGTCTAACATTGTGCAATCAGTCCGTCCGCCCTTTACTCGTCTATTCGGCGCCCCGCCGCTTTCCTTGGAGTTGTTGGCTTCATTCGACTGTGCGTCATGGTTGCTCAGCTCAATGAAGGTAGCTCGCAACATCATTGGCTGGACATCATTTTTTGTGCCGCCGCTATCTTCCCTCTGTTTCTTATTGGCCAGTCAAGTCTTGGGTATTTCTACCCCGGTCCTTCTACCCGCCGTCGCATAGCAACAATTGCGTCTCTCACATATGTCTCGTGGTGGACAGTTTTGCTTGGCGCACTTGTCACCCAACCTCAACTCGAGGTCACTCCTCGCCGCCTGATTTCAACAGCCTTGTTCTTTCGCCACAGCCAACTTTTCGTCGGACCGGCCGTCGGTTTTTCGATTCTCATCGCATTCGTAGCGCTCGTCGTCACGATCATTCGCGGCCGAACGTCAACAGATGTCGACCACACCCAACCGCTGCTCTCGTCAAACTTTTCTCACCGAGCGATTTCTGTTCTTGCGTACCTTGCGCCTGGCTTCTTTCTGTTCTCTCGAATCTCGGTCGATCTCATCACCCGCCAACATGTCGAGCGAGTGATCCTCAATACTGATGGCAACGTCGAAACTCTGGTTGGTCCACAATTCACCAGCTTCATATGGGCCGCCTGTACTTCGGCGGCCTTGGGATTACTGCTTGTCATCGGTATTTGGACGACTGCCAACTACATCGCCAATAACAAGTTGGTTATTCCACAGTTTCGAACGTCATACCTCGGCCTGCTTGCCCTAGCACTTATTGTGCGACTGGGCACGTTGCTCGTTGTTGCTCCAACTCGTACCGACGGCGGAGATCCGCTCTTCTACCATTCAACGGCGAATTTGCTCGCCACCGGCCACGGCTTTCCCGAACCACTGAACTTCATCGCCTACCAACAATGGCACGCGAGCGCGTTACATGGTCCGCTGTATCCCCTGGTGCTATCCATCAGTTCACGACTGGGCGGCACCACATATTTTGATCACAAGTTTTTGTCGCTACTCATCGGAACCGGAGTCGTCGCCTTTGTTGGCTTAGTTGCACGACGAGTCGCCCCACAGAAATATCGCAACCCCATTGCTTTACTCGCAATGTTTTTCGCTTCGATCTACCCCAACTTGTGGCTTGTTGATGGTGTGATGTTTCCCGAAGGCCTCATGGCTCTATGCACGACAGCTGCTGTCTACTCGGCTTACCGATGGAAAGATTCGCAGCAGAAATCGTCTCAATATCGTTGGGCCGTCGCGACGGGTGCACTCATTGCCCTTGCAGCACTTGCACGCGGCGAGGGATTATTGCTCACAGTTCTCCTGATCGCTCCATGGATATTCCTTCGCCGAGAACTTTCACTTCGTGCTCGCGCGAAGAACATCGTTATCGCAGCGTTGGCATGTCTCATCGTGCTCGCCCCGTGGTTCATCCGCAACACTCGTTCTTTCGAAGAAGTTGTTCCGCTTTCGACAAACGGGAACGAGTTATTTGTCTATGCGAATTGTGACGAGGCATATTCTGGAAAATTCATAGGTTTTTGGTTATTCGATTGTCAAGAACAATTGCGTCGCGAAGGAATTGATGCAACGGGCGATGAAACCCAGAAGTCACTTTTCTGGCGCGAAAAAGGATTCTCTTACGCCAAAGACCATGTCGGAGAGTTACCTAAAGTCATCGCTGCCCGCGTGGGTCGCCAGTGGGAACTTTTCCGTCCGTGGCAGAACACCGAATTCGCACCTATTGAAGGTCGTAATAAGAATGCCGCCCGAGCCGGACTCTTCATGTACTACGGCCTTGCGGCAGCGGCCATTTACGGCGCATACCTCATCCGCAAACGACGGGCCGGCCTGCTACCCCTCGGCGCGCTGTTTATCAATGTCACATTGACAGCGATATACGCTTACGGCACGACGCGCTTTCGAGTCCCTGCCGAACCAGCACTCTGTGTCCTCGCGGCCGTCGGTATCTTCCCGCTACTCAGTCGTATTCGAAAAAAGTTTGCGATGTCGGACCGACACCTCGAGTCTTCTACTCAGCCCAATGACAACCCCTTTGTACATGGCGGAACCTTCCACATCAAACGAGCCTTTCATCGTGCATCCCTGTCGACATGGGCATCATTTGCGATTGTCGGTTCAGCAATTGCGTTGGCGCTACCCGCTCTCTATCGAGCGGTTGGCTCATCGATGGAAGAAGGCTTCATGCTGGTCTTCCCCGAACGAATCATGAAGGGCGATATCGCCAACGTCGATTTTTTACATCTATACGGACCGGGTTCACTTCATCTCTTGTCATTGTGGATGCGTGTCTTTGGCGTCACCCTGACTTCTGAACGAACCTTCGGATTGCTACAACACCTTCTCATCGTCGTTGGTCTGATGGTTCTCTGCCGGCCATGGGGCAAGAAACTTTCGACTTTAGTTGGTCTATTCTCGCTGATTTTTGTCTTCACCCCAATCGGACTTCAGGCATTGGCATGGAGCGGTGGAGTCGGCATTGCACTGTGGTCGGTGATCTTCACGATTCGCGCCGTTCATCAGAGCGCGCAACAAATCAACTCACGTAACTCTTGGATCATTGCTGGATTACTCGCCGGTCTTGCTCTCACTTTCCGTCCCGATCTGGCCCTCGCTCTCATCCTTGTTTTGGCCTGGGCATTATGGAAGAAGCCGCATCGCACACTTGCGCAATGTGCCAGTGGCCTAATACTCGGCCTGACGTCAGTCTGGATTCATCTCATGCAAGCTGGTCCATCAGCGATGATTCGTGGTGTTCTTCTTGACCCAGTCATTCATCTACGGCCAGGTCGAGAGTTACCACGCCCACCAAGTTGGCATTACCTCCAAGGTGCATTGCAGGTGATCAGTGAAAAGTTTGCTCCGTGGTGGGGCGTGCCATCGCTATCGGCACCTCGACAACTTTTCGTTTGGTTTTTTATGTTGCCAGTTGTGGCCATATTTGTCACTGTGGTCGCTCGTCGACAACACAAACTTGCATTCATCACCGAATCACCCCGATTCACTACGCTCTTTATTGCCGGATTGTTCGGTATTGGTTTGCTCCCCCAGGCACTGCAACGACCTGACAGTGCGCACTTGTTATGGGTGTCATGTATTTCTTGGCCGTTGCTGCTCATCGCGCTCTATGAAGTCTTCGGACTACGCAATCGCCGCATTCACCCGACAATTCGTGTTGCCACCTCATCGACAGTCTTGATGATTCTCATTTTGCTGATCTGCCCGTTTTACACTCTTCGCACGTACACCGATCTCGTCTGGCGAAGTGTGACGGGCAAAACCGAAGTGATGCAAGTAACCCGAGGTGATCGATACTTCTATTTGGGCGATACCCGCCCGTATTTAGCAACTCAAGAAGTCGTGGCCGATCTCGACAAACTTTCGCATGCTGGCGAACGACTGCTAGTCGGGCCAGTCGACCTGCGCAACACGTCGTATAGCGATGCATTCATCTATCACTTGTTCCCCGAACTCACACCAGCGACATACTTCATTGAAATGGACCCAGGCCTCGCCGACAAAGCTGGTTCTCGCTTAGCCGACGATGTCGCCAGTGCCGATTGGCTCGTGCTGACGCGTTTCTGGTCGGGTTGGATCGAACCAAATGAATCGGTCGCCTTCGGACCCGATGCCCCGAACCAAATAGTTGAAAACTATTTCTGCTTGCGCGGTTCGTATCAACACGATCTCGTGCGGTTGTACCAAAAGTGTTCACAAGGTGACGGTATTGGTCCGTACGACGCCCCTTATGAACCTCAGTACGACTACGCAGTCGAAGTACGAGTTCCGGTTCCGCCACGCCCCGATGGAACGTGTACTCCTACATGCAATGGTGACTTCAACGACAAGTACGCAGGGATAGACACTTCCATACTCGAGGTGGGGCCTTTTAGCCCATCGGCATCCGACGCCAAATAGCAACTGGTAAGTGGCGCATCACCATAAAGACCCAACGCAAAATTCCCGGCGTCCACACGATTCGCTTGCCTGCACGCAGCCCTTTCACAGTCAACTTGGCAACCACGTCGGGCGTCGTCGAAAACGGAGCCGCTTTCATGCCAGTGGTCATTGCCGAATGCACAAACCCCGGACGAACAATCATCACGCTCGCGCCCGAACCGACCATGGCATCAGAAAGACCCTGAGCAAATGCGTCAAGCCCGGCTTTCGTTGAGCCGTATACATAGTTGGCTTTACGCGTACGTTCTCCGGCAACGCTGGACAAGATAATCAATCGTCCATGACCCTGCTGACGAAAACGCTTCGTGATTTCCATCGCGATTGATACCGCGCCCGTGTAATTAGTGTGGGCGATCTTCACAGCTGACTGAGCATCATCGTCACATTGTTCTTGACTGCCCAAAATCCCAAAAGCCAGAATGACAACATCCAGGTCGCCGGAACCCGCAACGATGTTGTCGACAAACCCGGCATGCGAGGCAGTATCAGCCGCATCAAAGCTCACCGACTCAACGCGCAAACCGTTGCGCGCCAACGAGGCTTCAACATCTCGGGATTCAACAGGCTGCCGACAAGCGAGCGTCACCCGTTGGGTCGATGGTGTTACGAGTTCACGGGCAATCGCGACTCCGATTTCGCTTCGACCACCTAGAACCAAAATATTTTGCACTTCGCCTACAGCGTTTTCCATCACTTTTCCTTTGAGTCGTTCACTAATCGCTAAATCAGTTCAAGTCGTCGAGCTAAATCGCTTTGCCATCTGCGATCGGGGTCGACTGAACGCTGTATTTGCTTCCACTCTTCTAATCGCGGGTATCCCCGAGATATCGCGAGCGGAGTCGTATGCGCATCTTTGGCTAGGTAGTGCCGACCACCAGATTGCATCACCATTTCATCGATAGTGTGCAACAGAATTCCCAGACCCTCGGCGCGTGCCGGAATATCTACTGTCAATGTCCAACCTGGCATCGGAAAGCTCAACGGAGCAGGGTTTGACGCTCCGAATCGTTTCAATACGACAAGCGGACTTGCGGTCTTTGAAACGGCCACTTTTTCAATGATCTGTCGCAACTCATCTTCGCGACCAAAAGGAAGCGCAAATTGATACTGCAAAAATCCGCCCGCACCGTATAAGCGATTCCATGAACCAATTGCATCAAGTGGATGGAAATACGACGGTATTGATTTATGACCGCCTTCTTTGCGGCGAGGTTCTTTACGAAACCACAGTTCATTGAACACAGTGGACGACAGTTTGTTCACAAATCCAAATGAAGGCACAACTGGCGGCACGGTTGCCAAATGCCGAGGCTGGTACCGCAATGCGTTCGCTGCATCCTTGCTTGACAGTTCAGCAAGTTTCGTATGGTCCCCACGCCAC
Organism: Actinomycetota bacterium; assembly: GCA_009700145.1. Lineage (GTDB taxonomy): Bacteria > Actinomycetota > Acidimicrobiia > Acidimicrobiales > Ilumatobacteraceae > Casp-actino8. The sequence continues at coordinate 7,317 of WLMQ01000006.1, read as the reverse complement.
AGAACACTGCGCCCTAAACGTGATCCAGTTGCCAATAAATCGGCCCACGCAACTGAATAGCGATAATCGTCATCGCCATGGGACATTTCTTCGATCAGCACATCGATATTGCGGCAACGAATGGTATTCACGGTGCACAAACTGGTTTCAATCGGAATCAACGCGAAGGTGGCATCAAGGATGACTCCGGTTAATCCCATTCCACCGACCGTTGCCCAAAACAAACTTGGGTTTTGTTCTGGACCAATTTCGTGAATGGTTCCGTCAGCCAACATCAACGTCAGGCGTCGAACGTGATTTCCGAAACTTCCCTCGACGTGGTGATTCTTGCCGTGAATATCTGAAGCAACTGCTCCACCAACTGTGACAAACCGAGTTCCCGGAGTCACTGGAACGAAAAAACCTCGCGGCACAATGACCTTCAACAAGTCGTGCAAACTCACGCCAGCTCCGGCAGTTAATGTTCCAGCCTCAACATCAAGGACTGCCTCTTGTGCAGAACCTTTGAGGGTGAGCACTACCCCACCAGCATTCTGAGCAGCATCACCGTACGAGCGCCCAAGTCCACGCATTAAAACGCCACGCCGATTTGAATCCTTAATGAATGCAGCAACATCTCCACGAGACACCTCAGCCGTGCGAGCAGAGCTCGGCGAGGTTTGACCCCAGCCAGTGAGGCGCGAAGTTGTGAAGTCGGTTTCCATGAGCAGGCAAATCTTACTCAGTGAGTCGAAACTCAACTGAGCACTCGGGCTAGATCAGCCGACGTACACGCCTAATCCGAAGATAATCACCCAAATGAGGCCTAAAACCTGCAATGTGCGGTCGGATGCAAATACCTCTTCAGGAGCACCTCCGCGACCTTGTTCAAGAGCCAATAAGTAGCGCATGAGCGCGGCCAACATCGGGATGATGGACAACTCATACGAAGGCCACGATGAACCCGAAATTTCTTTTGTCGCGAACGCCCACGTGCAATAGGCCACCAATGTTGCACCCAGACTGACCGCCAAAACCATACGCAAGTAATCGAGGCTGTATGCCATCAACGTTGAACGGGTTGACCCATTGCCTTCACCCAGTTCTTTCATCTCGGCATAACGCTTACCAGTCACAATAAACAGCGCCCCGAAACTTGCGCACAACAAAAACCAAGTTGACATTTCGACCGATGAAGCTTCAGCGCCGGCGATCGCTCGAATCACGAACCCACCCGCAACTGCCAAGAGGTCTAAAACTGGCTGATGTTTCAATACCGTTGAATAGCTCACCGTCAAAACCACGTAGACAATAACTGCGACACCACAGCGCCAATCAGGAATAAAGCCAACGGCAATCCCAGAGACCAACAACAATGTGCCGACAATACGAGCCGTATTGATACTGACTAATCCAGCGGCGATCGGTCGGCGACACTTCGTCGGATGAACCCGATCGGCTTCAACATCCAGAATGTCGTTCCAAAAATATGTTCCGCTCGCCGTCAAAGACAGCGCAACGAAACAAAGCAAGGTGCGCCACAAACTGCCCCACTCATTTAAGACACCGGCCGCCCCAGGCGCAGCAAACACCAAAATGTTTTTCGCCCACTGTTTTGGACGGGCTTCTTTGAGCAATGGTGGCATTGTCATACTGCACTCAATTCTGGCACTTCGGCGACACACTCTTTTGTAATTCGAAACGCATGATCGGCCATTGCCAACATTTGGTCATCACCCGCAGAATCGCCATAGGCGTACAACACATACGAACCGAATCCTTCACCATCAAGCCATTCACGTAAGCGGCGTTCTTTCTCTGCACCGCGACAGTTCGCGCCGACGAGTGACCCCGTGAACTGCGCACCCGAATTTGTTTCGCATTCAGTGCCCATCACTGCATCGCAGCCGAGCAACTTGCCAAGATATTTCAGATACAAACTGTACGAAGCCGACACCAGGACCACCTTGTGACCCTGCGAATGATGCCAACGCAAACGCTTCACTGTGTCGTCGCGCAACCAGGCGGGAAATGCACGCGATGCAAACCCACGGGCCGTGGCATCAACCTGTTCAACTGACCGTCCCGCAAGTGCAGCCCTTGTGGCGACTGCTTTCACACGGTCACGATCGCGAGCAAAAAGCGCTCGACTCAATGGCAATACCCGCCACACGAGACCGACATATAAGTGCCAACCAGCCACTTCACGTAAAAATGGAACGACGCAGTCTTTGTTGGTCAGGGTGTGATCGACATCGAAGGCAGCAACCCGAACTGCGTTCTCCCCAGAATGACCGATCGGGAGATTGCTCGGAGAATTCATATCAAGACAACTTTAGTTCGCCGAGACGTTCAACAAAGTGGATCGCACGTCCCACCATTCGGGCCAGCTCTTGCTCACGACCTCAGGTTCATCAATTGAGATCCCTGAAACGCGCAGAGCCAGTAACGACCACGCCATTGCCAAGCGGTGATCGTCATGTGTTGATAACTCGGCACCATGAAGTTGATCGATTTTGACCGGACGAATCAAGATGCCGTCGTCTTCTTCAACAGCATCGCATCCAATCTTTTTCAGACCAGTTACTAAATCGCCAATGCGGTCACTCTCTTTTTGACGGATAAACCCCACGCCGGTAATACGCGTTGGCGAATCGGCAAATACTGCGACGACCGCCAAAGTCGGGACCAAATCGGACATGTCGGCCATATTGATCTCGATGCCGTGCAACACCCCAGTTGATTTAACTTCAAGTGACTCTCCAGTTGCTTGAGTGGCGCAACCCATGGTCTTGAGCACTTCAACAAATGCCGCATCACCTTGCAATGCAGGTTGACCAACACCAAGAACCTTGACTGATCCACCAGCAATCGCTGCAGCAGCCAACGGATAAGAGGCCGATGACGCATCGGCTTCAATGGCGTAACTAGTGGCGGTGTACGCACTTGGTTCAACGCCAATTGTGTGATCACCAATTGCTATGCCCGTAGCACCGAACGAACTCATGACCGAAGCAGTAATCGCCACATACGGACGCGACACCAACGGCGAGGTGAGTTGCAACCGTATACCTTCGGCAAGATATGGACCAATCATCATCAAAGCCGACACGTATTGACTACTGATGTCACCAGGAATCGAGACTGTCCCACCATCAAGTGCGTCACCCGAGACCCATACTGGCAGATGTCCAGATTGATCAACCGACTTCACATGGGCACCAAGTTGCGTCAGCGCATCATGTAACGGCTTCATTGGTCGGTGACACAGTGGAGCGTCACCGGTGATCAACGAAGGCACAGCCGACAATGCAGCAAGTGCCGTCATAAATCGCGAAGTCGTTCCCGCAAGCCGCGCGTTTAATTCGCCTCCGCCGTTTGGGCGTCCATCCGAACCAATGATCGTTGCAGTTGTGCCGTCAACTTTGATCTCAATGTGCAGCGCTCGCAAACAATCGATCATCGCCGCCGTGTCATCGCCCGATGCAAGATTGCTCAGCGTTGTCGTTCCATCGGCTAATGCCGCACAGATGAGGGCCCGGTTCGCAATACTTTTCGATCCAGGGACTGAGATCACGGCCTTGAGTGGCTGTGTTGCAGTGTCAAGAATCAAGGTCATTGCCTATTCGGCCAATCGCTGGACAGCCGGCCGAAAACCACGCGCCATCAATCCACCACGGAAGAGTTCAACAACTGACGTTTCAACAAGTACGACAGCAATGCCGCGGTCGCCTTCAACTGAGTGCACTACTTCAAAGTTCGGAATGTTGACACCAAGTTCAGCAGCCAAGGTGAATACTTCAGCCGCAGCACCAGCCCGATCGGGAATCGGAATACGGACCTCTGAAAGTTCTTCCAGAGCCTTCATTCGATTTGGCAGATTGGCACGTGCTTCACGAGCCAAGGTGAGGCGTCGCAATAGTTCTGTTCGATCTCCGGATTCAACTGCCGAACGCATTCCCGAGAGACCATCAATGAGCGATGACAGAGTACTGATAATGGCCGTACGATTTTCGGCGCAAATATCAAGCCAGATCGCTGGATGACCAGATGCAATTCTCGTCATATCACGAAATCCACCAGCAGCCAATCGGAGAAGCGCAGCATGTTCGGTGGCCCGAGAATTTGCAACTCCCATCAATGTCGCAGCAGTGAGGTGCGGAACATGACTGACAACTGCAACAAGTTCGTCGTGTCGCTCTGGCTCTAAACCAATCACTTCGGCACCGAGATCGCTCACAATGGCCGCAACTGTTGCGAATGCACGATCGGATGTTGCAGCTGTTGGTGTCAACACCCACACCGCTCCAACGAATAACTCGGGATCGGCGCCATCAAGACCTTCAAGTTCGCTACCAGCCATCGGGTGTCCACCAACAAAACGAGCATCATTAATCTCGCGGGCAACACCGGCCTTCACACTTCCGACGTCTGTCACGATGCCCTTGGTTTCACGTAAAGCCCGTTGGACCTGATCGGTCAATGCAGTGACTGGCACCGCCACAAACGTCACTTCTGCATCAGCATCTATTCCGGCATGTTGAATCATGCCGCGCTCGAGAGCTTCGGCTACTCGATCGGGGTTGTGGTCATCACCAGACACAATCCAGCCGCGATCACGCAGTGCAACACAGATCGATCCCCCGATCAGACCTAGTCCGAGCACCGAGGCTCGGCGATGAGAAGCGGCGCTGCTATTGCTCATGCTCTGAATCGTATCTTTGCGCCACAAGAGCCACAGCCTCAGTTAGCAGGCGCAACTCGGGCTGGGTCAATTCGCGCCATTCTCCTGGCTTCAACCTGCGGTCACTCAAGGGCCCAATTCGTGTCCGAACCAAACGAGTCACGGGATGTCCAATGGCCTCGCACATGCGACGAACTTGCCGATTACGACCTTCGTGAATCACAATGCGCAAAACACCAGGCGATGGTTGCGCAACTTTTGCCGGTGCAGTGACTCCGTCTTCTAGTTCAATACCATCGCGCAAACGACGAATGGCGCCTTGATAAACCTCGCCGCCCGCAACTTCGGCTAAGTATTCTTTTTCAACACCATGACTTGGATGAGCAATGCGATTGGCCAATTCACCATCGTTCGTCATGAGCAACAAGCCCTCAGTATCGGCATCGAGTCGACCAACTGAAAAGACTCGCGGTTCTGCCGGTACATAATCAACAACGATCGGTCGACCGTGTGTGTCGTTTGATGTTGTCACTACGCCAACCGGCTTATTGAGCAGGTAATACACCAACCCGGGGCGCACACCAATTTCGACTCCGTCAACGGCAACCACATCAACTTCGACATCAACTCGTCGACCAAGTTCGGCAAGAACACCGTTTACAGTGACGCGACCTTCAGCGATGATGTCTTCACATACTCGTCGTGATCCAAAGCCATGAACTGCCATGACTTTTTGCAATCGCTCACCTTGAGGCAATTGCTTCGACTGCGCGGCGAGTTGCTCCCAGAGCGGTGGCTCAGGCTCCCGGTTCGTCATGAGCAGCCTCAACTGGCTCGGCGACGGGTGTTATTTCTTGGACGCTCGGCGCAATGTCATCAGACTTAGTTATCCGTAGACCTACTTCTAGGGCTTCAACGATGTCAGCACCGGGCAAGAACTCAACAATGGGCGGTAAATCATTCACCGAATTAATGCCGAGCTTTTCTAAGAACGCTGGAGTTGTTCCCCATAGCACTGCTTGACCAGGACCTGGATCGCGCCCAACTTGATCGATATAGCCACGACCTTGCAATGTTCGCAGAACTCCGTCGGGATCAACGCCACGAATTGAAGCGATCTGTGCACGCGACAAAGGTTGCTTATAAGCAACGATGGCAAGTGTTTCAAGAGCTGCACCCGACAAACGTGCGCGTTGTCCGTCAAGGATGAAGCGCTCAACGTACGCCGCGACATCAGGGTGCGACTGATAGCGGTAACCGCCAGCGATTTGCACAAGTTGAAAACCATGACCTGCTTCTTCATAAGCAGAGGCCAAAGACGCACACAGGCTTTCAACGACCTCGGCTGGCTGTTGCAAAATCTGCGAGAGCAGTTCAAGCGGAACCGGATCGCTCGCAACCAAAATGATCGCTTCAAGGGCGCGAACTAAGTCGGCATCAATGGGCGCCGATTCACTTTGTTCATTCATATCTGTTTCTGTTGTTTCACTCATCATTAACCTTGTCTTTAGCCTTCGTAATCGTCGATCGGTAGCGAGCCAACTGAGACTGACTCATCGTCGCCAACCCACACAATGTCAATATCGCCAAATCGCTCTGCTTGCTCGAGTTCAACAAATCCTTGTTTGAAAAGTTCAAGCAATGCCAAAAACCGCACAATGACCTCGATTCGATCAACGAGATCGGCGGTGAGGTGACTAAAACTAATGCGACGAATTCGCGGCAGTTCATCAATCAATTCAGCAAGTGCATCGGCAACGCTTGCCTTAATAACACCCATGTGGAACAAATCGATATGAGGCACAACCTTCGGCGTGACTGCCCTCATGTACGCCGCAAGCACCTGCTTGGGCTTGACACCTTCAAGCAGATCGGGCATCAATTCGATGAAGCGTTCATCTGGACCAGCATGGCGCGGGTACGAACGATCTGCGGCGTCGGCGAGCTGGGCAAATACTTGGCCCACATCTTTGAACGTCTTGCACTCAAGCAGGCGAGCCAACAGCAAGTCACGTTCTTCCCATAGACCCAGTTCTTCGTCAATGTCGATGTCTTCACGACCCGGAAGCAAACGCCGAGCCTTCAACTCGACCAAGGTCGCCGCGATCAACAAGAACTCAGTCGCCAACTCGAGGTCAAGAGAATCAAGTTTGGCGATTTCGGCCAAATACGAATCAACAATGATCGACAAGTTGATCTCGTAGATATCAACTTGCTCTTTCAAAATGAGGTGCAACAGCAGGTCGAAGGGTCCCTCAAATACTGGGGTGGAAACGTCGACAGCCATCGCATTGAGGCTAATCGCCAGAGCGGGCTCAGAGCAGGTAAAACGGCAAAAACGGCTCATCAAACAAGACCGAATAAGCCCCAGTAACCGATAGAGCGCCGTTATCCTTGACCCGTGCCTCGCGTCTTGTCCTGTATCCAACCCACCGGAGTCGTCCATTTGGGCAATTATCTTGGCGCTCTGCGCAATTGGGTCGTGGGCCAGCACGAATGCGACGCCTTCCATGGCATTGTCGACCTTCATGCACTCACTGTGACCGATCGACCATGCGTCTTGGGCACAAGCACTCTCGAACTAGCCGCCACACTTTTTGCAGTCGGCCTCGATCCTGAAGTGGCAACTGTTTTCGTGCAAAGCCATGTGCCCG
>WLMQ01000059.1 GCA_009700145.1 Actinomycetota bacterium | reverse complement strand
TCGCGGCCCGGTCGCCAAAAAAGTTCCCCACGTTCTTTCTCGCCCAACTGGCGACGTGGATGACCCGTATTACTGGATGAGCAACCGCGACGACCCCGACACCATTGCCTATCTCGAAGCCGAGAACGAAAACTGTGAATCTTGGTTCGCACCGCATGCCGAAACTGTTGAAACTCTTTTCAACGAAATCAAATCACGCATCCAAGAGACCGACGAAAGTGTGCCAACCCTCAAAGATGGTTGGTGGTATGCCACGCGAACTGAAGAAGGTCTGCAATATCCCATTCATTGCCGAGGCACATCTCGCGAGACCGCAACGACAACGACCATCTTGGATGAAAATGTTCTGGCTGACGGCCATGAGTATTTCTCGCTGGGTTCATTTGACATCAGCCCCGACACGCACTTGCTGATTTGGTCAAGCGACACCGATGGCAGCGAACATTTCACGATGCGTATTCGTGATTTACGCACTGGCATCGACCTTGCTGACGAGATTGAAGACACTTCATGGGCGGGTACCGCATGGAGTACCGATTCACAGTTCATCTTCTACGTCACCTATGACGAACAAGAACGACCAAGTACGGTTTGGCGCCATCAAGTTGGCACATCGCAAAAACAAGATGTCAAAGTATTTGAAGAAACTGACGAACGTTTCTATGTCGGAATCGATCTCACGCGAAGTGGTGAGTGGATCGTCATTGATGCCGACAGCAAAACATCAAGCGAAACCCGTCTGATTTCGGCTCACAGTCCCCTCGACCAACCGGTCGTTGTACGCGAACGTCGCGATGATGTTGAGTATCACATCGATCACTGGGGCGATCGCTTCATTGTGCTCACCAACGAAGATGCAATTGATTTTCGAATCATGCAAGCGCCCGAGTTGCAACCATCTGAATGGGCCGAACTAGTTGCCCACGTTGAAGGCAATCGCATCATGCGTGCCGACTGCTTTGCTACGCACCTCGTGATTCACGAGTGGGTCAATGCACAACCACGACTACGCATCATGCTTCGTGATGGATCAATGCAACCGATCGATCTTGGCTCGGCACCTCACGACGTTGAACCCGATAGCAACCCCGAATGGAATACCGAGTGGTTGCGATTTGTCACCGAAAGCATGGTGACTCCATCAACTGTGTGGGAACAGAACATTGCGACCGGCGAGCGCAACATGCTGAAGCGTTCACCCACACCAAATGTTGTTCTTGCGGCTTACGAAACGGTTCGGGCTTGGGCCACATCTATTGACGGAACCAAAGTTCCTTATGACATCGTGCGCTTGAAAACTGCTCAGGCAACCGCCACTGCACCATGCATGGTCTACGCCTATGGCAGTTACGAAGCCTCAATGCCGCCGTGGTTTAGCGTTGCTCGTCTGTCACTCGTTGATCGTGGTTGGACGTGGGTTCTTGCTCACCCGCGTGGCGGTGGCGAAATGGGCCGGCGTTGGTATATCGATGGCCGCCTTGAGAAAAAGCGCAACACATTTGATGATGTCAACGCAGTTGCCGACGATGTCATTGCATCTGGATGGGCCGCACCACAGCGCATTGCCGTACGCGGTGGAAGTGCCGGCGGATTGATGGTTGGTGCGTGCATCAACTTGCGCCCCGAATTATGGAGTGCTGCTGTTGCCGAAGTTCCCTTCGTCGACGTAGTGACAACCATGAGCGATCCTTCATTGCCACTCACCGTCACCGAGTGGGAAGAGTGGGGTGACCCCCGCATTGAACCATATGCAACGTGCATGTTGCAGTACTCGCCGTACGACAACGTGAACGCGCGTGCCTACCCGGCAATCTTTGCAAGTGGTGGACTCAATGATCCGCGCGTTGCATATCACGAACCCGCCAAATGGGTGGCCAAGATTCGCGAACTTCGAACGAACGATGCACCGTTGTTATTACGCACTGAAATGGGAGCCGGACACGGTGGCCCGAGTGGCCGTTACGAACGTTGGCGCGAAGAGGCTCGCGTGAGTGCATTTCTTTTAGCAACGCTTGGCTAGTGATCACGCAACAATTGTGATGACTGCGAGCGCAATGAATCCAGCATTGCGAGCGACATGGTTCCAGCTCAACGGTTTGCTGCTCCACGAACCAAAACATGCGCACACCGGCCGTTCACCTTTTTGCAGTTGACGCATAATGAGCAACGTAAATGCCACAAGTAGAGCAAGAGAAAGTGCGCCGATCACTTCTGGTTTCAGTTGAACGATCAGCAATGCACCTAATGCAATTTCACACCACGGCACAATCGGCGCAATTGATTGTGGTGCACCTAACGCTTGCGCCTCAATTGGCCAGCGTTTGCCCATGGCAATCTTTGAGCCACCGGCTACGCACATCACTCCCCCAAGAATGACTGAAGCAATGACACCCAGCATGAAGATCAGGCGGTCGGCATGTTGACCGAGGCAACTTTGCCACGGAAGAAAACCATCGCATCATCAACATCATCTGCATGTGACATGCCATGCACACGACCAACAACAAAAAGATGATCGCCAGCTTCGTGCACTACTTCGACCGCGCAATCAATCCAGCCAGTGGTGCCCGGAAGAATTGGTGAACCGGTTTCCGAGGCAGTCCAATCGACTCCAGCAAACTTGCTCGTTTCACCAGCGGCCGGTTCTTTAGCAAACTTCCAACAGAGTTCATCTTGACCAGCAGCCAAAATGTTCACGCAGAACGAACCTGATTCGGCGATTGCTTGCCAGCTCTTTGAAGAAGTGCCGGGCAAGAACCCAACTAACGGCGGATCAAGCGAGACCGACACAAACGAACCAATAGTGACTCCGTGAGGATCACCTGCAGAATCAAGCCCAGTCACGACTGTCACTCCGGTCGGGAAGTGCCCAAGAACATTACGGAAGTGCCGCGCGTCAATCTGCGAATCGGTCATACCCACACCCTAGATCGCAGTGTTGAGAACGGCAGGTATCAGGTGGCGCACTCCGACTCGGCGACTTCGGCCACGAAAGGTCCGGTCTCGTCGTAGTCGGTGAAATACGCCTCGTCTTCTTCAGGAGTCGGGATGACATCAAGGTCGCGCAAGCCATCGGCGATCTTTTCTGGTCCACCAACACGCTTCATCCATTCGGCAAATGGTTCAGCCGCATTGCGCTCTTCAGCAAAACGACGAACTACGCGCGCCACGCCTTCGGGTGCAGTGCGAGCAGGAAGACGTAACGCCTTTTGTCCAAAGTGAATCTGTTCTTCACCGACGTACCCACCCAGCAAGAGTTGGTAGCCCGGCAATGAACGACCGTGAGCACGACGCTCGGCACCGAACAATCCGATGTCGGATGCATGGTGTTGACCACAACTGTTGGTGCAACCTGAAATGTTGATGCGAACTCCACCAACTTCGGCAAGACCTTCTTCTTCGAGTCGTTCGCCGATGGCCTTAGCCAAACCGCGTGACTGTGTCACTGCGATGTTGCAGGTGTCGGCGCCAGGGCACGCAACAACGTCGCGGGCCAATTCGGCACCTGGTCGCGCCATACCAATTGCTTCTAGGCGATCGAACAATGTGCGCAGTTGTTCTTCTTGCAAACCACGGAACACGACGTTCTGACGATTCGACAAACGAACATCAGCACCAAGTTCGCGCTGAATATTGGCGAGCGACTGGAACTGTGATGCGGTGATGTCACCGAGTGCTGCGTAAGCAACAGCCGAAACCGTGCCCTTGCCTGCACCGCGAATCACACTGGCTTGTTCCCAACGTGCGAACGGATCGGAAGAGCGCAAAGTGACACTGACGCCCTGGCCGACTTCAGTAGCAACGATTCCTTCTGCCTTGCCAGCGGGGGCATCGCCAGCCGCAATCACTTCGGGCGGAATGCCACCTGGCCACGTTGATGATGCAGGCAATGTGTGGCGAATCTTGATCACACGTCGACGCACTTCATCGATTCCCAGTTGATCAACAACCCACTTCAGACGGGCCCGCAACTTGTTGTCTCGGTTACCGGTTTGTTCAAATAAGCGCAACACCGATTCAATTGTTGGCAAAAGATCTTCACGGCTTGTGAAATCTTCAAGAGACTGAGCGGGGTGTGGCGTAGCACCAAGTCCACCAGCGATGTACACACGGAATCCGACTTCGGTTGAACCGTCTTCACGTTGGCGAGTTGCGCCAACAACGCCGACGTCGTTGAACATCGCCTGACCACAGTCGGTACTGCAACCCGAGAAGTTGACCTTGAACTTGCGCGGCAAACGCTGACCGAGCGGGTTGCGCACGAAGTGACGATGAACTGCCTCGGCCCATGGAGTGACATCAAGTTTTTCGTACGGGCATGCGCCCGCAAGGTGACACGCCATCACGTTACGAACGGTGTCTCCACATGCTTCACGCGAGGTCAGACCAACTGCAGCCAGACGACGCAATAAATCAGGGATACGAGCAAGTTGCACATAGTGGAACTGGATGTTCTGACGAGTGGTGATGTGGCCCCAACCACGCGAGAACTCAGTGGCAAGTTCACCCATGAGTTCCATTTGCTCGGGCGTAATAGTGCCGGCGGGCAACTTAATGCGCACCATCTGATTGGTTCCGCCTTGGCGTTGACCGTACACGCCATTGTTGAGACGCATCACGCGGAAGACGTCTTCGCCAATTTCACCCGAAAGGTATTGGCCGATAGCAATTTCGAAGCGCTCGATATCGCGCATCTGCTCGGCGTCAAGATCACGGGGCTGAGGTGCTGGTGCAATTGTCATCATGGTTCCTATCTAGAGAATCGTCCGAATAGTCAGTCGCTGATTAGCGACCGACGTCCTCGCCTACTTCACGTAATGCATCATTAATTGCGCCGCGTAAACGGCGCGCACTATCGGCCGAGAGATGGGCAACAAGCCCGGCTCCTGGTCGACCTAAATCTTCAACTGTCAACACAACTCGTGGAGTTGCATCGTCGTAGTCGTCACAAATTGCGATCGCCCACGACACTGGCATCGCGTCTTCGGCACCAGGCGGCAGTTCACTTTCGGTGATGGGCTGATCATCAATCGAGCGACGCATGACCAGCCTTTCGTGCCCATGCTGAAGTTCCAGCAGTTGGCGAAAAATCGAATGCAGCGACTTGACCAATCACGATCGTGCTTGGCGACTCGAGCGGCGCATCAGCCAGTTCTCCGAGCGTGGTGCGAATTGTGGTCTGCTCGGGTCGAGTGCCGTAACGAATAGCAGCGACAGGGGTATCACTCGCCAATCCACCCGACATCAAGCGTGTCGCAATTTCGGCTCGTTCTGAAACGCCCATCAACACAACGATCGTCCCACCGACTTGAGCAAGAGCTTCCCAATTGATTGACGTTGCTCCACCCTTTTCACGATGACCCGTGACAACGGTGAAACCAACCGACACATTGCGATGAGTGACTGGAATACCAGCAGCAGCAGGAACGCCAACAGCAGAACTGATTCCGGGTACGACGTCGAAAGGAATTCCAGCATCAATGAGAGCTTGAGCTTCTTCTCCGCCGCGACCAAACACGTACGGATCGCCACCCTTGAGGCGCACGACGTTCAGACCTTGAGAACCCAGGTGCACCAAAAGCGTGTTGATCATTTCTTGTGGTGTGGGAAGACCAGGCTTCTTGCCGACATCGATGAATTCAACGTCGGCACGAGCCAAATCCAAAATCGCTTCGTCGGCCAAGCGATCGTGCACGATGACATCGGCTTCAGCAATCAATCGCGCCGCACGAACCGTGAGTAATTCGGGATCGCCAGGGCCAGCGCCAACTAAGAAAACAGTCATGCTGTCACCGTTCCCTGCAACGACTCGCGAGGGCATGACATATGAATGTCGTGACTTGCGACAATCTTTTCGATGATTGGCTTCCAATCAATATCTTCGGTGCTACGACCTTCGGCATGAATGAGTTCACGCTCTTGGGCCAACTCATTGACAACTTCTTCAAATTCTGGACCAACTAATGCTTCAAGTTTCTGACGCATCCACGACGACAATGCCGGACTGTTGCCGCCAGTTGACACCGTGACCATCAAGTCGCCACGACGCACTACTGCTGGCAAGGTAAATGCGCAACGATCGGGATCATCGGCCGAGTTGATCCAGATACCTCGCTCTTCGCAGGTGTCGTAGATCAACTGATCAAGTTCGCGGTTGCCGGTTGCGGTAATAACTAGGCGTCGACCATCTAGATCAGACAAATCGAATTCACGTTGATGAATGGTGACCGGAAGCTCCGCAAAATCTCCGACAACTTCTGGGGCGACAACAGTGACTCGCGCTCCTGCTGCCAAAAGTTGTTCGGTCTTACGTAAACCAATACGACCTGCACCAACGACCAAACACGACCGACCTTCAAGATTGAGGTTGATCGGGAATTGGTTCTTGGTCATTCGTTATCTCGAATCATCAAGGCTGCGCACGTCATGCCCGTTGCTTCGTCAATCAAGATGGCAGCGCCACCAGGACGATGGCGGTCATAGCTGTCGATGACCAAAGGAACCGAAACATTGAGGTGCACGCGCCCCAAATCATTGAGCCCCAAGCTTTCGGCAGGGCTATGGGTTGCTGTCGCTACATCGTGACGTAGTTCAATTGCACCCACAAAAGCTTTAGCAGTGCGACTCTGATGTTTAATGATCCAGCGGCTTCCAGTTTCAAGTGGCTTGTCGACCATCCACGAAATGTCCGCAATGATTCGGTCAGTCACTATTGGTGCTTCGCTGGCTACGACTGCGACAAGAACATCGCCACGACCAATGTCAATGTCGTCGGCCAACTGCACGCTGATTGCTTCGCCAGGTTGAGCAGTGTCCTGCGGAACACCGCCGCGATCAATACCGATCACAGTCGATTGCTGACCGCCGGGTAATACACGAATCAAGTCACCAATGGCCAAAGACCCACCAGTGAGGCGACCAGCAAAGCCGCGATAGTCATGATGTTCAGTTGAATACGGGCGGATAACCCACTGCACAGCAAGTCGCGCACCCACGTTGTGATCGCCAGGAACTTCAATCGTTTCCAGCAAATCCAACAATGGCACACCTGTGAACCAAGGCATGTTGGTTGATGCATCAACAACGTTGTCACCAAGCAAAGCCGAGATTGGTAATGGATTCAGAACTACTGGTGCCGGCAATGCCTGAGCATGAGCGGTCGCTTCGGCCACGATGCGGTGATATGTGGCTTCGTCAAAATCAACGAGATCCATTTTGTTAACTGCCAAAATCACAAGTTTAACGCCCAGCAATGAAGCAACAAAGAGGTGACGGCGAGTTTGCTCGGTCAAACCGTTTCGCGCATCAACCAAAACAATCGCAACATCTGAGGCCGATGCACCTGTCACCATGTTGCGCGTGTACTGCGCGTGGCCTGGTGTGTCAGCGACAACGAACGTACGCTTCGGTGTGGCGAAGTAGCGGTAGGCCACGTCGATGGTGATGCCCTGTTCGCGCTCGGCGCGCAAACCGTCAGTGAGCAATGCGAGGTTCAAGGAACCATCGCCATAACGGGTGCTTGCTTTTTCGACAGCCGAAAGCTGATCTTCAAAAACAGTTTTGGTGTCGTGCAACAAACGGCCAATCAAAGTTGATTTACCGTCGTCAACCGAACCAGCGGTAGCGATACGCAAAACCATCAGAAATATCCTTCGCGCTTGCGATCTTCCATCGCAGAATCGGAGAAGTTGTCGTCGGCACGCGTTGCACCACGTTCGGTGATGCGTGCAGCAGCCACTTCGACAAGTACTTCTTCAACATTGCTCGCCGTTGAGCGAACTGCACCGGTGCAACTTGCGTCGCCAACTGTGCGGTAACGAACAGTTTCTTCAAAAGGTGTTTCGCCCACTTCAACCGTGACTGGTCCACCGACGCTCAACAGCATTCCATTGCGCTCGACGACCGTACGACGATGTGAGAAATAGATCGATGGCAAGGCCACATTTTCGATGCCGATGTAACGCCAGATATCGAGTTCGGTCCAGTTTGAAAGCGGGAACGCGCGAAGGTGTTCACCTGGACGAATCTTGGCATTCAACATGTTCCAGGGTTCGGGACGTTGTGCGCGCGGTTCCCATTGACCGAAGTGATCACGGAACGACAAGATGCGCTCTTTGGCACGCGCCTTATCTTCGTCACGACGTCCACCACCGAATGCTGCGTCAAATTTATGCTCGGCAATTGCGTCCAACAAGGTGACTGACTGCAATCGGTTACGACTGGCGCGCGGTCCTGTTTCTTCAACTGCTCGACCTGAATCAATTGATGCCTGAACACTCGCGACAACCAGTTTCACTCCATAGTGCTCAACCAGCATGTCGCGGTAAGTGATGACTTCTTCAAAGTTGTGTCCAGTGTCGACATGCATTACCGGGAAGGGCAAGCTTCCGGGACGAAATGCCTTTGCTGCAAGATGCAAAAGAACTGCCGAGTCTTTTCCGCCCGAGAACAACAGAACTGGGTTACGGCATTCAGCAGCAACTTCACGGATAATCGTGATTGCTTCGTCTTCAAGTTCGGCCACGCTCTGCTTGATTTCAGCCGGCGTTGCTTGTGTTCCACTATCAATCATTGTCATGACTGTCCTTCTGACTTCGTCGTTACGTGTAATCCGCATTCTGTTTTGTTCTGTCCCGCCCAACGGCCGGCGCGCTTATCTTCACCAGGCGCAACTGGTCGTGTGCATGGCCAGCAACCAATTGATGGGTAGCCACGCTCAACGAGAGGATTACGCGGCAAATCATTGGCAACGATGTAGGCCTCAACGTCTTCGTCGCTCCACGCAATGAGCGGATTGATTTTTGTTAATTGACGTACCTCGTCGAATTGCACAGGCGGCGTTGTGGCACGAGTTGGTCCGTCGACGCGACGAATGCCAGTGATCCAACCAGTGCGACCTTGCAACGCACGGTTGAGAGGTTCAACTTTGCGACGCGCGCAACAACCTTCAACATCAAACTGCCATTGATCGTCGGGTTGCACATCGTCAAGGGGTCGCACAATCTCGAGTGGAAACTTCAGACGGTTTTGCAGCTTTTCAACGAGCCACAAAGTCTCGGCAAATAGATATTGCGTATCAAGCAAAACGACAGGGGTTCCAGGAGCATGCGTCGCCACCAGGTGAACCAACACGGGATCTTCAAAACTGGCCGTGAGCACGAGCCCAGACCCGAATTCGCGGTGTGCCCAGGCGACAATTCCTGCGGCATCAGTCTCGGCAATATCGGCCGCGAGGGTGGTCAATGAGGCGGTCATGAACGCAACGATATCTAATTCCTGACTATTCCCATCATATTTTAAGAATTTCTTGATTTCGAGGTTGTAGTGTTCTGACCAGCACTATTAAATCTGATGTCGGAAGTCAGGAATCCAAAATTTCTGCCGATCAAGGAACTCGTTGACCAGCTCATGAACCCACCCACAAGCCTCGAAACTTGGAAGATTCGCCCCCTCACGGGAGCCTTCGGCGCGGAACTTACCCTTGGCGATGCGCGTACCGATCTGGCCCCAGGCCAATTGCTCGACCTTCTCGAAAAACACCTCGTGCTGGTTTTGCGCGACCAATATTTAAGCCATGCCGATCAAGTCGCATTGGCCAGAACTATTGGCGAACCAACTCCGGCTCACCCAGTTGTTCCTGGCCACCCCGATCATCCAGAAATTCTTGAACTCGACGCATCCAAGGGTGGCAAGAACGCTCGTTGGCACACTGATGTCACATTTGTGGCGACTCCCCCAGCGGGCTCGGTCCTTGTCGCCGATGTCGTTCCCGAATGGGGTGGCGACACTCTGTGGGCCGACATGCGCACGGCATATGAGCGTCTGAGCCCGAGTTTGCAACAACTCGTTGATGGCCTTGAGGCCGTGCACCGCATCTCGCCACTCGCCTACTGGGGCGAGCCATTCGATTCAGCGATGTCGCGTGACGATGCCCAAAAATTGTTTGATGATGCAGCAAAAGTGCCACCAGTTGTACACCCCGTTGTTCGAGTACATCCGAGCACTGGCAAGAAGGCGTTATTCGTCAACCCTGGTTTCACCACCCACATCGTTGGATACTCACGCATTGAAAGCGAAAACTTGTTGAAGATGTTGTACGAACACGCAACTCAGCCCGAGTTTGTTCTGCGTCATCACTGGCAACCCGGTGACGTGTTGTTGTGGGACAACCGCGCAACAATGCATTATGCGTCTGATGATTACGGCACTGCAGAACGTCGCATGCGCCGCGTCACTATTCGTGGTGGCAACACAGTCGGGCCGCTTGGTCAGCAAAGCCACGTCGTGAGTGACCCGTTACAAACTGTGCGCTAAGCGCAGGGCAACGAAACGACTTGATTTTCGGCCGCCGCAAATACTTCAACGCCGTGCTTTTCGCCACGGCGTTTTGCCGCAGCAAGTAACTCGTCTACTGCGTCGTCACTGCGCGTCGGATCGTGATGAAACAGAGCCAGTTTCTTCACACCGCATTCAATAGCCACCCACACTGCGTAATCAACGGTGCAATGGCCCCAGTTGCTCTTCGTTGGGAACTCTTCATTTGTGTATTGGGCATCGTGAATCAGCAACTCGGCGCCCTCGCACAGTTCGCGCGCACCATCGGTGATTCCCATCGAACCGTCTTCGGGCATCTGATGATCTGGCAAATACGTCACGCCCACTGATTCGTAGTTCACCCGAAAACCAAGTGTGTTTCCGACGTGCGGAACTAAGCGACTCTTGACCTGCATTTGTCCAATGTGAAAATCACTGTCAGCAACATCATGAAACACGAAAGTTCCGGGCAACGATGTCACGCTCACCGGAAACATCGGTGGCTTGATGAAAGCTTCAAAGACATCATGAACTGATCGGCCGTCGTCTTGCACCGGTCCGAAAATTTGGAAGTTTGCACCATCTCGAAGAGTGGGAACAAAAAATGGCAAACCTTGCACATGATCCCAGTGCATATGCGTCAACAAGCAGTGACCTTCAAATGGACCAGTTGCCGGAATCTTGTCACCGCAATAACGCAACCCAGTTCCGAGATCAAAAACTAGCGGTGGTTGGTTGGGCGCGCTGAGACCAACACATGATGTGTTGCCGCCATAGCGCCGCGTGTCATCACCATGGCAAGGCGTGGAACCACGCACGCCAAAGAACGTGACATCAATGTTTTGATCTCCCCCGATACACGTGAACGCTAAATGACAAACAGGGGTAAATGAAATGGGCAAGGTAGGTGACCTTCGTCGCAGTTGAGGTGTGCCCCACCAGCCTCATACGAGTACCGTTTGCCCATGGGCACGATTACTCAGCACTCCATCCAGGCCAACGATCTCAACATCTCATACTTTGCGGCTGGACTCGACAATGACGGCCCGTTGGCGATCTGCCTGCATGGTTTCCCTGATTCGGCTCATACCTGGCGCCATTTGCTCCCCCGCCTCGCCAATGCTGGCTATCAAGCAGTTGCTCCTTTCTTGCGCGGATATGCCCCAACTGAGGTTCCTTCTGATGGCCGCTTTCAGACAGCCGCCTCGGCTATGGATGCCCTTGCTCTTCGAGATGCCCTCGGTGGCGGCGGCGACTCAATCATCATCGGTCACGACTGGGGCGCGATCATCACCCATATCGCGGCCAATGTTCGTCCCGATGCTTTCGCCAAAGTAGTCACCATGGCAGTGCCACCTGGCAATGCCGTGGGTGTTGCTTTCTTGTCGAATCTCGCACAGATCAAACGCAGTTGGTACATGTTCTTCTTCCAGCATCCGTTTGCCGACTTCGTCGTTGGAGCAAATGATCTTGCATACATCGACATGTTGTGGGCCGATTGGTCACCAGGATTTGATGCGACCGAAGAACTTGCCTTGCTGAAGCC
>WLMQ01000058.1 GCA_009700145.1 Actinomycetota bacterium | reverse complement strand
TTAGGTCTTGTGCCAGGTGCTGGGGGCACTGCGAGTTTGCCGCGACGAATTGGCCGACAGCGAACTGCATGGTTGGCGTTAACAGGCCGAGCAATTGACGCTCATAGGGCTTTTGAATGGGGCCTCATCGATGAAATTTCTACGTGAGGAATCTTCTGAGCTGCAACAATTGAATTGGCTCGCCAGTGAGTTTGAGTTGTTGTCTGGCTTTGAAGTTGATTCACAGGAATTACTTACGCAACGAGTGCGTCACACCAAGTGGGAAGCAAGTTCTTCGCAAAGCGTTGGTGGTTCGTGTCATCTCATGTTGACAAAAGACGATCAATGGGTTGCAATCAATTTGGCACGCCCCGAAGATCATGCACTTGTGGGCATTTTCTTTTCGCTAGAGGTTGGCTCAAACGAACAACTAGACATCGGCAAACTCCGCGACAATGTCCGATCGTGCAGGTCGGCCGAGCTCATTGAATATGCGATTGACGTTGGGCTTCCGATCTCGGTGCTTGCTGAAGTGACTAACAAATACTCGCCACTCAAATTGCCAGTAGATGTTGAACACATTGAAAAGACTCAAGTTCTCCCGCTGAGTACACCACCGAAAGTTGTTGACCTTTCTTCATTGTGGGCCGGGCCACTGTGTTCACAATTACTTCAACGATGTGGGTATTCAGTGACGAAAGTTGAATCTCGGCATCGGCCCGACGGTGCGCGTTTTGGAAATCCACATTTCTTTTCCGAACTTGATGCTGGCAAGAGTCATGTTGAGATTGATTTTTACTCTGAGCGCGGCATCAATCAGTTGCGCGAGCTCATTGAAAGCGCTGATGTCGTGATTGAGGGTTCGCGTCCACGCGCGATGCAACAACTCGGAATCAATGCCGAGCAAATCGTGCGGCAGGCACAACCGCGGGTGTGGTTGTCGATCACTGGATACGGTCGCGCTGGTGTGGCCGGACAACGAGTTGGTTTCGGCGATGACTGTGCAATAGCCGGGGGTCTGGTTGCGTACTCGCCTGATGGACCCCAGTTTTTGGGGGATGCAATCGCCGACCCAATCTCGGGATTGGTGGCCGCCACCGGTATTTTGCGCGCCATTGATCAACAAAAGTCCTGCTTGATCGGGGTAAGCCTGGCTGAGTCGGCGGCTTGGCTAAATAGTGTCCGCAAAAAACAGGAAAGTCAGCGAGACTTCAACCCATGAAGCCGTACTACTGCGTTCGCCTGGAAGGACCTACCTGGCCGTCGGCTCAACAAACCAAACTTCGTGAATTAGTTGAGACTTGGCTTGAGGCTGAGCACCCATTTGATGACCGCGGACCCGGCGTGTCGATCCGTCTCGATGCCGAGAATCCCGAACAGTGGTGGCGCTACACGATTGATGAATCGCTCAACGGCGGAGCGATCGTGTCAACAACAATCACAATTCTAAATTTGGAGAAGCGTTCAACGTTTGAAGTCCGGACTTCTGTCGTGCCGAGTGGCTCGCGGGTCACGCCTTTGAAGATCTCGGTGTCGGTCAAGACAAAGCGCGACCTACTTAAGCGAGTTGTTGAAACAGTGACGCTGTACGACGCTGGTATGAAGGTGAGCGCGAAAACTGCTTTGATCACCGACAACTCTGGCGCCGAAGCGATTGCTGCATTCTTTGAAGCACCGAGTCGAGCATTGCCCATTGTGATTGAAACCATGCCATCAGTTGAAACGTCAGTGTTTGATGCTCAAAAATTGGCGCCCGAATTGGCAGGACTCGCACATGTTGTACAGATAATTGGCCCGGCGCCACGTGCTGCATTCAACGAATTTCATGGTCGTGAAGTTTTGGTTCAACAAGGTTTGGTGATCATGTGGCCCGATCATTCAACAAATTCGATTTCTGGGCAAGGCACTAAGGCAGGAGCAGGCGAGAGCGATCGCAACAGAGTGCGCCTAGACATCACTGAAATCGCCGCTGATTCATTGGCTCCATTGCGTGCTCCACGTTTTCGTCGACGCGCTGCTGAACAAGAGGTTGAAACTCGAGTTGTTGAAGCGGAGAAAAAAGAACTCGATACTTTGGGTGATCCCGAAACTGTTTCATGGGGTGAATATCGAAGCGCCCTTGATGGATGGCAAGAAACAGAAGAACATGTTGGCGAGCTTGAGCAAGCAATGGCCGAAGCCGACCGCATCATCGCGGAGCAACAAACAATTATTGAAAACAAAGACCAAGCAGTAAACCAACTGATCTTGCAGAACGTGAACTACGCAATTGAGCTCAACAAGAACCCCAGTGGTTTGGAGGCGTCTAATGCCATTGACGCAGTGAACCAAGCAGATGAGCGCTGTGACTATCTCATATTCCATCCGCAGGCAATCGCAACCGCTAAAGACCTTGATGGCATCGATGCCAACCGATTGTTACAAGATTTGATGCGACTGAATATCGTCGCCAGAGACTGGCAAAGCGGGCAAATTAATAATGCTTCGATCAAAGTGGCGTGTCGAGGTTTAGGTCTCGATTTCGCACCGAGTGTCGGCGATAACGCGGGGCAAAAGTTCGGCTCAGATTATGCATTTACCTGGCAGGGTCGCACCGAGTTTGCTCTTGCCCATATTCGTAACGGTAAGGGCACCCGGATGTACCGAGTGCACGTCTTTTTTGACGATTCGCTTCGACAAGTAGTTGTTGCTTACGTGGGTCGCCACCTGCGGGGAAAGCGCGACCACAGCTAGTTCTCTGGTCTAAAAACCGGACAAACGCACATTTCTGTTCACGTTGATCGTTGGATTGATATGAGCACATCTACTTTGATCAACACATCCATTGGCCGACCTATCACCAAGTTCGGTATTTCGATATATCCCGTGTACAAATGGGGCAACGGTGACAGTGACCTGACGGTGATCCGACCAAATGAATTGGTGAAGATCCGCGAAATGGAATCGCCGACTGTTCCGACTTTGGTCGTTGAAAACAACAATGGCGTACCAGTGGTTCTCTTTGCTGGTGAAACACTTGAAGGTGGCCGTCAGCAACGAGTTCTCAATCAAACAGTTGTCCTGCCACCGATGAGCGTGACCGAAATTCCGGTCTCGTGCGTTGAACAAGGCCGTTGGCACGGTGCCCAAGAATTCGGGGGCGTCGGACGTATGTCTCCAAGCAATGTGCGCCGTTCGGCATCTCGAGGAATGCAACACGAAGTCTGGAACGAAGTGGAGCAACTCCTGCAGTCGCGCGCTATTCGATCAAACACGATGGCCCTGGGCGACTTCTTTGGTGACGTCGACGTTGAAGCTGATGCCAAGCGGCGAGAGAAGATCGCCAAGGTTGCCAGCTGGGGACCACTTGCTGGCCAAACCGGCATCGTTGTCGCCCGTGGCAGTCAGATTCAGTCAGTTGACCTGTTTGGTTCGCAAAAGTTCTTAGATGCAATGTGGCCCAAGATGATTGAGTCTGCATTGGGTGCCAGCGTTGAGTCAACATCAGTGCAAAGCCGTCGCGATTCGGGTGATCGAGTTCTGAAGTTTTTGAGTCGCCTCAGCAAGACCATTGACGAAACTCCACGAAAATCTTCCACAGGTCTGGGTGAACATCTACGTATCGAAAATGCCACGCTGACCGGTCAGGCCTTGCTGCTTGACGGTTCTTTGGTTCATGCGTCGGCTTTCCCTAGTGCAATCTGACCTGCCAACGGTCATGACAACACTTATTGACATCACTGTTTCGTATCGACCGATTTCGGATACTGCCTTGTTGATTTGTGATGAATCACAAATCAACAAGGTATGTGGCCCGGCAGAAGTTGAGACCTCTCAGCCAGACTTTGATAGTCGGATCGAGATACGTGTGATTGATACAGATGAACCACCACGCGATGACAATCGAATTGTGGTCGGGTTGCAAATTATTGGCGCCAAAGCTCGACGAGATTCGGGACTTTTTGAATCTCAAGAACCTGGGGAGTTATTTCAATTGATTTCCCAGACGATCGACTCAGTTGACGATTACGTACAGCCACACAAAACATGGGTGCAGCGATACGAGATTCCTATGTCTGATTTGGTGATCCAAATTCCTCTGCACAAATCGGTGACGGCATCGCTTGCGGAA
Source organism: Actinomycetota bacterium (assembly GCA_009700145.1). Taxonomy (GTDB): domain Bacteria; phylum Actinomycetota; class Acidimicrobiia; order Acidimicrobiales; family Ilumatobacteraceae; genus Casp-actino8. The sequence continues at coordinate 7,783 of WLMQ01000058.1, read as the reverse complement.
GTCAAAGCGGTTTCTGCTGCCCTTGATGACTTTGGTGTAGCCCATCAGTCAATGATGTTGCGATCAGTCAATTTTTCCTGCGAGCCCAAGAAGTTATTGAGCAGCGAATTTCGAACATTGTGGTCAAACCTCGCACAAGAGGTCGATCAGGCTCAAGGTCTTGGTCCGACGACAGCAGTGGTACGAACGTTGAACGCATTGACTTTGCACCAGGTTTTGCCCCTCTCAATCAATGAGGCAACTCAAAGGTCACTGATGCATATTTTGCAAGGAAATCGCTGGAAGGGAATCGCCGAAACCCTTCGTGAGGCCACAATTGCGATCAACCAGGTTGAATCGGGAATATCCGAATAAGGCAGCCGCCCCGTAGGGATTTCACTAACGGTGTACCTAGGCGGTTTTTTACGAGCTCAAAGTACGACACAATCGGGGGATGCCCGTGCGCTCAAGTAACACTCAAAAGACCTCTCGTCGTGTCGATCCACTCGAGCGAGTACTGAATTTGTTTACGTTGCTTCATCGTTCAACGCGCCCATTATCGCGTGAACAAATAGTGGCTGAAATGGCCAGGGGAATGACGCCGTATCCAGAGTCGGACGACGCACAGAGGCAACTCTTTGGCAGCGATAAGAACACCATTGTTCGTGATCTCGGAATTCAAGTTCGACAGACCGTTGCGCAGGGTGACGAAGCCGGCCAGACGAAGTATTGGATCAGCGAAGACGACATGTGCGTCCCAGAACTCAACCTCACTAAGGATGAACTCTCAGTTCTGAGTCTGGCGCTGGCATCAATTCATCATTCAGTTCCCGAGGCGAGTGAGGCGCTCATGAAACTTGAAGGTATGAATCCGCAACGTTCAGCGGTCGACTTCAATGTTCAGGTGCCGCTCATTGTCGTTCGGCTCGCCGAGATTATTCAACGTCGGCAACTGGTTGAAATAGCGATTAAAGATTCGCGTGTCGTTGTTGATCCCTCACGAATCCTGTTTGACAAGGGGACCTGGTACCTCATCGCTGTCGTTGATGGTGACAAGCGTTTGCGGGCGATCAAATGTGCGCAGATCGGAACTGACTTTGCAATTGTTGATGGTGAAGCGCAATCAACAAAAAAGAATTTGAGCAATCGTGAATTACGCAAACTGGTTCATAACGTTGATGGCGAGGATGTTGAAGCCCAAGTAGTTGTTGATTCCCATGTCGCGGGTATTTCGTGGTGGGACAGTCGTGTTCGTGAAACTGAAGTGTTACCAGACGGAAAATTAAGAATCACTGTTCAAGTTGATGACCCTGCTCGACTGCGAGGATGGGTTTTAGGCTTCGGTTCTCATGCCGTTATTGAATCTCCCGCTTCGCTCCGTGACGATTTTGTGAAATGGCTTGAGCAACTTGAACAAGTACCCGAGTCAATTCCATCGGCGCCAGATATGCCAACGGCGCCAACGAATCGACCTGGTCCACGACCGTTGGGTGAACGGCTTCAACGGTTGTTATCTATTTTGCCTTGGCTGCGCTTGCGAGGATCGATCACTGTCGTTGAACTGGCAGACATGCTTGGTATCTCGGTTGAAAATCTGTTTAAAGATCTTGAGTTCGCTTCGATGTGTGGCGTTCCGCCATATACCCATGATGCGCTGTTTGATTTTTCAGTGCTTGATGGCGAGGTTCTCTTCCATGGTGATGTCCCAGCCTTTGGTCCGCTACGTCGCACCAAGGCACTGATGACACGCTCCGTAAAACTGACACCTCGTCAGGCCACAGCAGTTGCAGTTGCGTTAGCAAGTTATGACGCAGTTGTTGGTGACTTATCAATGCGTAATGAATCGGTGACTTCGCTGCGAAAGAAGATTGAGGCAGCTATTGGTGATTTGCCGGTGCAAGTTCGACTTGAAGATGCACCACTTTTGCAAGAGGTAGGGCAGGCAATTCGTCAGGCTCGACAAATTCAAGTCACATATGTCAACGGTGAGGACGAAGTAACTGAACGGATGCTGAATCCACTTTTGATATTCGTTGATCGCGGTGATTCATATGTGATTGCCGACGATGTTTCCAGCGGCGTCGCCGAAAAGATCTTCCGAGTTGACCGACTTGTTGAGTGTCACGAAACAGGGGAGTCGTTCGTGACGCGCGAAGTCACTTTTGGTGGATGGAAGTTTCGGGGCGAAGTTGAACCAGCCGTGCTATACGTTGCGCCAGGTAACGAATGGCTCATGGATCGCATAGAGAGCAAAGCGCATGTTGTGAATGACGACGGTTCGATGTTCTTGTGGGTGAATGTCGCAAGTCGACCGTGGTTGGCTCGTTTGTTATTGCGCTGTGGACCAACCTCGTGCGTGGTGAGCCCAGCGAGTTTGCAAAATGTTGTGGCAGAACGAGCACGGGAAATACGTCAGCAGTACTCGTGATTGTTGGCATGTGGAGCGTGACAAGTATCCAAATGTTGCCCGACCCCCGTGTCAAGGTGGCAACATGGAGTTTGTGAAGGCACTTCTAACGTTACGGTACCGTCCGTTATCGGACGCCGTTATCGCTTATGTCGATGCATTTGAGCCTGACAAAAACGACTCGGCGGTGGTTCCTGATATCAATACTGGTGTCGTGCGCGAAAAACTCGATGCCGACACCACCGTTGAATGGATTTCGTATAAGAACGCTGAATTCTTAGTTGGTATTCAACAGATGCATGCATCAGTGCGGTCATATGTCGATGGAATGCCACCAGTGATCGCACAATTCATTACCGACCTCGTTGAGTTGGCTCGCGATACAGATGCTTCAGTTGAACAATCAGGTGAGTCTTCGGCCGCTTTGCTCAAGACTCATGAACTGACTCGTCGGGTTGATATTTCGATGTTGCAGCGCCCGGTTCAAATAGTGCCTAAACGTCGAGCAACGCGAGCAACATCAAAAGGTGTTGAAGCTGCGTTGCATTACGTCATTGAAAATTTTGAAGATATGCCACTACCAAGCGTTGATGAGCAAAGTGTGGCCGGTGCACTTCGCGATCTTGCAACATCGATCAGCGACGGCGAAGGACTCACGAGCGAGCGAACGGTTGATGCAACGTTCAATACAATTTCAAAGTCTGGAATGCGTAGCCAGCGCAAGAAGACCGAACTCCTTGCGCTGGTCAACGATCTTCGTGATCAACGCACGTGGCAAAGCGCCATTGATAAAGCCCTGACAACTCCTGAATTAGTCAGCAATTCAGAGTCAGATGGCGAACTCAACGACGCCGATTGATGTTCCATTCATCCTGAAGAAAATTTAAGAAGGTTTCATTCCACGTGGCGTAGTAAGGCCAACGAGCAGTTACCCATTCGTCAGCTTCTTGATCATCGAAGTCGTATTGACGCATTGCCCAGGCTTTCAATATCAACCCAGTACGACTACGACCACCGTGACAGTGCACAAGAACCCGATGGCCCTCGGCGAGCAGCGCATCAATACTCTCAACGGCATCACGCACCAATGTCAACAAATCCAAATTGGCGTCGCCTTCATTGTCGCGAATATACAACTCGCGGCGAATTGGATGATTTGCCAATTCGCCTCCGGTCAGACATAGAGAAACTGTCGCGAATGAAGGATCGCTGAGTAATGCACCACCGAGATCGGTGGCGAAGACTGCAAAAGTTTCATCCACTTGTTGCGGTTCCTTCGGTGTTTCGCGCATGGTGAGTACTGCTGGCTTTGAACCAATTAATGACCGCGCAATATTTTGCAGGCCGAGAAAGTCGTACGTCTTTCGTCCATTTGGAGTGTTGATCGATCCGTTGATGTAGGTCAACCAACGACTGGGGATGCCTTGGATTCCGTATGTTGCTCCGGCGATGGCTCCGGCAACGCATGCAACAGTGTCGGTATCGCCACCGAGGTCGATCGCCGCTGTCACGACATCAGAAAAGTTGGAATGATTGCGAACTGCCCACACTGCCTCGGCAAGACAAGTCCACACAGATCCATTGCTCGGTTCATCTTCATTCCCAGGTGTCCAATCTGGACTCAGGATGTGGCTGAAACGAACCCGTTGATCGTTGGGGACATACGACAAAATGTCATCAATCTGGTTGATGACATCCCCACCCAAAATCGCCCGTCGGCACAGTTCGGCTCCGATCGCGGCGCCCCACCCGGCAGCGGGATCAAAGTGAGTCATTGATGCCTGGGTATAGGCGGCATTCATGACTTCTTCAGTGCTGTGGCCAAGGTAAGCCAATGCGATTGCCCACGTTCGCATGAGTGCACCATTACTGGCTGATCGACCTGGGTTGGCGGCGTCGTTGCGCGCAGCTTCAAAACGATCACTAGCGGAAAGGGCCCGTGATGTTGCGATGCCAATATCGGTGGCGCCGGCACGCCAAGAGACGAAGCGAGTCCATAGATCGTCAAGATCGAGGCTGCCCTGAGCAAGAAGTGACTCCGCCAAAGCCAAAGTCATTTGGGTGTCATCGGTGAATTCACCTGGTGACCATCCGAACGAACCGCCACCAATCATTTCGCCAACTCCGCCAAGAACCGGCTCGGGGAACTGGGCCGAATATTGGTTGGCGGGACCAAATTCAAATGGGGCACCGAGTGCATCGCCGACGGCCGAACCGAGAAGCGCACCCATGGCACGTTGCAAAATATCGGCCGAAACGTCCTGATGATGGAAGGGGATAGGGCTGGTGTAGTGGGTCTGGTTCATGTTGATCTCCTCTGGTTGCTGACAAGGGCATAACGATTCACTTTGCCGAAAATGTGCCCTGCCGCGCTGTGGGCATTCGCAAACAGTATGGAAAAATAGTGTGACTTATTAGGTCAGGTTGGGCGAATTCTGAGACAGCGATAGGGCAAACTGCACAAGTGGTAATTGTTTCTTTTGCTGAGGGACTCATAGGTTCAAATCCTGATGATGACCGCGAATCCTCGGCAGAGAGCGAAGATTTCCCACCCGACCAAGCGTGGATTCGTCGATCGTTTTGGGTCAAAACCTTGCAAGATGCTCGCCGGCGCAACACCTGGGTTCGAGTGAACCGTTTGTATACAGAGAAGACTGCAGCTCAAGTGGCGAGCGACCTGCGGGCAGCCCATCATCGAGACAGCAGCAAGTTACGAGTGAAAGGAGTCCTGCCCGGTGATCGATGGGACACCCGCTGGAATGCTTCACCCGAAGGCCCAGAAGGTCAGTACTCAATCTGGATTAGGTACATCGGAACCGAGCAGTAAACGCGGTGGACTAGTTCATCTGTTGCTTCAGATTCCAATTCAATTTTTCACCGCCGTAGCGCACCCAGACTTCACAATCACCCGGGGCACCATGCGCCGTAGGTTCCCATTTGGCCTCCCACACCTCGGAACTACGAAAACCGCGGACACGTTGGTCTTTGGTATGACGTAAATGAGATCGTCGAATGTCACTGGCAATTTGTGACGCCGACTTGCGGGTGTACAACTTGGGAATTCGAAACCAGTCGCCCGACATGCGGGCCTGATCGAAAGACCGCTGCCAGAACGAACGGCGCTTTTCGCGACGACGGGCCGACGAGGTCGTTGGATTTTTGGTCATTGGGGCTTTGAGAGCAATGCTGTTGTTCATATGGAATGAACGACACCGCTCACATCATTTGTGCGCTTTCTATAAATATTCGCCGTAATTATTTACCAGCGCTCGAACGACCAACTTTCTGGTTGCCCATTTTTGTAGGGCATCACTCCATGAAAGGAACGCGGATCATTATCGAAGACGAGGGGCAAGAAATACCGATCGCCTTCCCACATTGGAAGTTGTGCAGCATCACGTTCGGCTTGGTCATCGCTACAAGCCTGAAGGACGCGCGAGATGGGTATCCATGCCAGATCACCTTCAACATTGGTTGATGCGGGATCGCCAGTCCACCCGTCGATGATGAACATTGGTGATAACCAATCTTCTCCATTCGGCCCAAAGCCCGGCCATGAGACTGTGCCGCGTAATCGCATTGATGTGACTTCGATGCCGGCCTCTTCACGAATTTCGCGGCGCATCCCAGACGCCAGATCCTCGTTTGTTTCAAGTTTTCCGCCGAGTCCGTTCCATTTGCCGAGATGTTCATCGTTGGCGCGCTTATTGCGGTGGACTAACAACACTTCATTGGTCTCACGTTTCACGATGTATCCGAGAGTTCCCAAAATTGGCGTATAAGGCATGTCTCACTTGTATCAGAGATTGATGGGGCAGACTGTTGCTATGAGTCTGAAAGAAGAGTTCGCCCGAGACGGAGCCATTGTGCTGCGCGGTGTTGTCTCGCCACACGAACTGTCTTTATTGACAACTGGCATCAATGAGGTTGTACGTCACCCAAGTCCGCGAGCCAAAGTTGCAAGCTCTCCCGACGATCCGGGATTTTTTATTGAAGACTTCAATACTTGGCGCGATCATCCGGAGTTTTCCGAGTTTGTGATGAAGACAAAGTTGTCAAAGATTGCTGCCGAACTCACTGGGTCATCAACGATTCGTATGTATCACGATCATGTTTTGGTCAAAGAACCAGGCACACGTCAACGAACTCCTTGGCATCAAGATCAACCGTATTACGACGTCGAAGGTCAACAAAATGTGAGTTTTTGGATACCTGTTGATCCAGTCGCACAGAAGGATTGCCTTGAACTGATTGCCGGAACTCATCGTGGTCCGTGGTTGATGCCGCGTTCATTTCTTGATCATCAAGCGAAGTGGTTTCCCGAAGGCTCGCTGATCGAGATGCCCGACTTCGAAAGTCTTCGAGATTCATATGAGATCTTGTCGTGGGATCTCGAACCAGGTGACGCGATTGCGTTTCATATGTTGATGGTGCACGGAGCACCAGGTGTTTCGGGCACGAATCGCCGCCGTGTGTTTAGTTTGCGAGTTCTTGGTGATGACATGGTCTACGCGCCACGCAACTGGGTGACGTCACCAGATATGCGCGCTGTCATGAGTGCCGAAGAAGATCAGCGTGTGGCAGGCGAATCGCTCAGGGGAGACTGGTTTCCACAGTTGTGGTGACATCGTTGGCGCGTTCACCAAGGTCGATGTACAGCGCCACGCGATCTTCAATAATCGGGTACTCGCCATTTGTAGGCGGGGCAAGATCTTCAACAGCAATAGTGCGACCGTCGCAGTCGGTGAAAGTATCGGTGCCGACAATTTGTTCGATCGCGCAAGTGACATCGCGATCGGCGGGGAACGCGTAGTACACCACCCAACCTCGTTCAGAGTTGGCGCCGTTGTGATCAAGAACAATGGTGCGCTCGCCTGATGTTGTTCCGAGACCAGGAAACAACACTGGGCCATTGGTATTAATCGACTCGGACCATTGATCAACATTGCCAATGGGGAGACGGTCAGGGGTGAATGTGGTGGTCTGAGCTTGCTCGCCCGCCATCAGCGCAGCGATCCCCCACATGATGAGACCAAGCACTGCGAAAAACCCGAGTCCGGCCAGCACGGGAGCGACTGCACGACTGATGGGGGAGCGAAATTCGGGGAGGGCCACGACGTGAGTCTGCCCAGCAAGACGGCAGTTTTCGAAATCCTTCAGGAAATTTCTCAAAAAAGTTTCCGAGTTTTTGTCAGGAAGGGTGCATCCATGGCTCTTGTACCCCGACAGCGCAACGGGCGCTGACAACGAAAGGTCCGTCATGAAAATCAAGAACTTGTTCGCAAAAGGTTTAGTCATCACAGCAATCGCATCCACACTTGCCCTCGGTGCCGGCGTGGCAGGAGCATCGGCCAGCGATGGTCAGCACGAACGCAACACCTCTGGCTCAGAGCACGA
>WLMQ01000057.1 GCA_009700145.1 Actinomycetota bacterium | reverse complement strand
GTTGGTCGGTGCGACTAAACCACAAGCACGAAAACATTAAAAGGGCGGCCACAGCAATCATTCCTGAGCGGTCGTGATTAACCATTTTAAATTCCCACAGGAAAGCCGCTGGAACGAGCACGCAGGTCACGAAATCAATAACGAGATCGAGCACATAACCATCAAACTTAGTGGTGGCTTCATCAGGCAAGAGTCGCCGCGCCAAAGGCCCGTCAATGCCATCGATCAACTGAGCGACGAGCAGCCAAATGATGGCTAAACGTGCTGAGCCATCGAGAACAGCAACAAGCGCCGCCATTCCGACGAGAACTCCTGTGGCCGTAAAGGCGTGAAGGGCGAGCGACATGTCTCGGGTGGCATGTTTGGGGTGATCAGGAAGAACAGGAGTTTTATTAAACACAGCCAGAAAACCTTACGCCCCTTTAGCCTGTAGTGCGTGGCAACGAGGCAAAATTCACTTGAACGAATCTGGTTTATTGCTGTTGTGGTCTGGAGCATTCTCCGCGTCATTTTCGCCGATGTCTTTTTTGCGAAATATGGCATCAATATTTGGATTTTCGCGGGTGTGGAGGTCATTTCTTCCCCAATTTTGGCTCGATCGACCTCAAAAATGGCGATTTCGCTTTCGCGTCACCATTTAAGGAATTCGTTGATCTGGGGAATATTGACTCTGGTGAGTTTTGCTGCCCCTGACGTCTATCTGCTGACTACTGGCAAACACCTCCCGTGGCTGGCTTATTTGGTGGTGATTGCCATCATGGTGATTGCCGGAACCATCTCGATGATCAAGATGCGGCGCAAGGCCGAGGAGTTAGCCCAGTCAGGTCAGTGACATCTCACTTCATTCCTTTGACAAAATGTAAACTAAAAACGTGCCAGTCTTGATCCCTCGTAATGTGGACGAACTCGTTGAAGTTTTCCAAGAACACCCGCAAGCGAAGCTTTTGGCCGGGGGCACTGACTACATGGTCGAAGTGAACCTTCATGGACGTAAACCCGAAACCATGATCAGTCTGCGCCAAGTGAAAGAGCTCACCGAATGGTCAGTGCGACCAAGTCAATCACGGATCACAATTGGGGCAGCAGTCCCCTACGCCGATATGGAACATGGCGAAATCGCTCGTCTTGTGCCTGCTCTCGCTCAGGCGGCCAGGACTGTTGGATCGCCGCAAATCCGTGCTGCCGGAACCCTCGGTGGCAACCTAGGAACCTGTTCACCTGCAGGTGATTCACTTCCTGTATTGGCAGCACTTGGAGCCATGATCCACGTCATCGGGCCTGATGGAAATCGAGATATTGACTTTGTTGATTTCATGGTGGGCGTCAAGAAGAACTCACTCAAGCCCTCTGAATTTGTGCATTCGGTGTCATTGCCCATCATTGAAGGATGGCAGGGCTACGCGAAAGTTGGAACGCGCAATGCGATGGTCATTTCTACAGCTTCAGCTTGTTTGGTACGAGATATCGATGAAGGCATCGTGACGATTGCCTTGGGTTCGGTCGGTCCAACAATTATTCGAGCTCGCGATGCCGAGGCGTGGCTGACGAAGTCAACGTCACTTCGTGCTGGCGCTGATCTTAATCCGGCAGTCGCTCAAGAATTTGGACGCCGCGTGGCTTTGGAATCTCGGCCGATAGACGATCATCGTTCAACTGCCGATTATCGACGCCATGCAGTTGGTGTCTTAGCTCAACGATTATTGACGAGGTCTTTTTCATGAGTATCAATCTTCCCGTTTCAGGCGCGGCTCAATCACATGAGATGTACTCGTTGCGAGTAAATGGTCAGTTGCACGAAGTAAAAGATGCATGGATCGGCGAAAGTCTTCTGTACGTCTTGAGAGAACGACTTGGGCTCCCGGGCGCAAAAGGAGCATGCGAACAGGGTGAATGTGGCAGTTGCACAGTCATCGTCGACAGTAAAGCCGTTTGCTCGTGTTTGGTGATGGCAGCCGACGCCGTTGAAACGGAAATTCTGACCGTTGAAGGACTCGGACCCGATGGAGCGCTCACTGATGTTCAATCTGCATTCCTGTCTGAGGGCGGAGTCCAATGTGGCTTTTGTACTCCCGGATTCATCGTTGCGGTTCATCATCTTTTAGAAAACAATCCTCACCCAACTGACGACGAGATTCGCGAATCACTTTCAGGGAATATCTGTCGTTGCACTGGTTACGGCCGAATTTTGGAAGCGGTTCGAACCGTGGCTGATCAACGAAGGAAGAACTCGTGAGTTCAACAGTTGCGTCTACCGGAACACGGCATGGAACATTAGGAACGAGTGCTAGTCGTCCCGATGGTGTCGCAAAAGTTCAGGGCGGTTTCGCGTTTTCGAGTGACATGTGGGCCGACAACATGCTGTGGGGCGCAACCTTGCGCAGTCCTCATCCTTACGCCCGCATCACTTCGATCGACGTATCAGGCGCCTATGAAATTGACGGTGTGAGCACAGTCATCACCGCAGCAGATGTACCAGGCAAATTGACCTACGGGTTGATCATGCAAGATCAACCCGTATTTGCTGCTATCGGCGACACTGTTCGCTATAGCGGTGAACCTGTAGCTGCGGTGGCGGCAGATCATCCCGAGACTTGCCAACGAGCACTCGCTGCGATCAAGGTCATCTATGAAGTGCTGACCCCTGTCACCGATCCAGAGGATTGCATCTCGGGTGTCGCCGAACAAATTCATCCCGACGGAAACATTTTTCGTCATCAACGAATCATCAGCGGCGATACATCGATCGTCGGTGCTATTCAGGTCGAAGGTACGTACGAAATCGGAATGCAAGATCAAGCCTTTCTGGGTCTTGAATCTGCGTTAGCCGTTCCCGATTCGGGTGGTCATGGTCTCGAAATGTATGTGGCGACACAATGGCTTCATGAGGATCGCAAACAAATCGCCGATTGTTTGAATATGCCCGAGGAGAATATTCGCTTGGTCTTGGGTGGAGTCGGCGGAGCCTTCGGCGCGCGCGAAGACATCAGTCTGCAAGTGCATACCGCTCTGCTAGCGATGAAGTCAGGTCGTCCGGTGCGTATCTCATACGGGCGCGAAGAAAGCTTCTACGGACACGTACATCGTCATCCGGCCAAGATTTGGATGAAACATCATGCCGATACAAACGGCAAGATCGTGAAGATTGAAGCACGCATGGTTTTTGATGGCGGAGCGTATTGCAGTACTTCCCCTGCAGTGCTCGTCAACGGCATCACTCACACCCAAGGTCCGTACAAATGCGAGAACGCAATTGTTGATGGTTGGGCTGTTCGTACAAATAATCCTCCATGTGGTGCGATGCGTGGCTTCGGTGTCGTTCAAGCTTGTTTTGCGCACGAAAGCCAAATGGAAAAGCTTGCTGTTGCAGCTGGACTTTCCCCTGTTGAAATTCGTTTACTCAACGCCATGGAAACTGGTGATCGCATGATCACAGGACAGATTATGGACAGCGTTGCTCCGGTTGCCCAATGTATTCGCGAAACTGATGCGATACCTTTGCCTCCCCCAATGAGTCAGGATGCCGATCTACGTACGATTCCTGGAGGAACTGGTCTGACTGCGCTGCCTTCGAATATCAAGCGTGGAGTTGGCTGGGGCGTCAGTATCAAGAACCTGATGTACAGCGAAGGTTTTGATGACTACTCAACGGCCCGTTGCCGTATCAGTGAGGGTGTTGTCACGATTAAGTTCGCCACATCTGAAGTCGGTCAGGGTTTCACCATGTTGGCCCAACAGATTGCTCGCACAGTGCTTGGCGTTGACGACGTCTTCCTAGACACGATCGACACTCAAGTAGGTTCGGCCGGTTCAACTTCAGCAAGTCGTCAAACCTGGATGAGCGGTGGTGCGGTTCAAGCAGCATGTCGAGCAGCATTAGAGCAATTGTTTGATCACGTCGCGACAAAGAACTCAATGAATCGTGCTGAACTAGAAATTGAAGGCACGGACATTGTTGACCGACTCACAGGTCAACGCGTTGCAGTTCTCGCGGCTATTGATGGCGTCGATATCGATTGCACTGAGGAGTACCACCACCCCGCAACCGAAGATATGGATGAGAACGGTCAGGGTAATTGCCACGTTGCTTACGCATTCGTTGCTCACCGAGCGGTCGTTGACGTCGACCTCGAACTCGGGCTTGTCAAAGTCGTTCAAATTGCTACAGCTCAAGATGTGGGCCGAGTGTTGAATCCGTTGTCGGCAATGGGGCAAGTCGAAGGCGGTATTGCACAGGGTCTCGGCTTGGCTGTCATGGAAGAAATCATCGTGAAGGACGGCAAAGTCCGTAACCCGAGTTTCACCGATTATCTGTTACCGACTTTCCTTGATGCTCCAACCGTTGAGATGGTGTTCATCGAAGAACATGAACCCAAGTCTCCCCTTGGTGCCAAAGGAATCGGTGAACCCCCGTGTATCTCGGTGACTCCCGCAATCGCTAATGCAATTCGCCAAGCCGTAGGTCGAGAGTTGCCGCGAGTTCCGATTCGCCCGTACGACATTTGCTTGTAATCAAGGCAATGTTGTTAGACCCAATCGTTGCAGAACATCATCTGGTGCATTGATCGCTTGCAGAGCCTCGGTCAATCGTCGCGCAAGATTCAATTCAATGTCTGACTGCACTTCACCGTGAATTGCTGCCAAGTTATTGAGTTCACCAGGATCATTCTTTCGGTCAAATAACAGATTCTCATTCTTCAATCCTCCATAAGCCCAGAACGGCAAAAAGTCACCTTGCATAAATGGTTGTCTGATGACCGGGACAGAACTTCCAGGCATTGCGTCTAAGTAGGCACGTTGGTCAGGCCGCGGCAACCGGATATCAGGCCGTGAATGAACCGGCATCGTACTCCAACGGTTCGACCACATCGACAAGGGGAAACCATCCCCGACTGAACCTCGGGTGTACGTATGGTCTTCTGTAACCAATTGAACCTCTCGTCCCCAATAGCCGGACAAACAGTGATCGCGAACACTCGGAACATCTTGTTTAATGAGCGGAACGAGCGAGTGCCCATGCGTGCGATGCTCGACCTCTATTCCGTAAACCTCACACAAAGTTGCATGGATATCAACAGTTGTTGTGAGAGCCGTCTCGCGGCGAGGCGCGATACCTGGCCACCGGATCATCATCGGGATATGACCCAACGTGTCGTGGATCGGGAAACCTGGTTTACCCCAGACATCAAATTCGCCCAAGTAATGGCCATGATCGGTGCAGATGATGACGACTGTTTCATCAGAATCAGGAGATTCATTAATTGAATCTAAAAGCGTGCCGAACCAATGGTCGATCATTGAGAGTTTTGCACCGTAGGCAGAACGTAACGATTGCCCTTCGGCTTCGGTGAGCAATCCATTTTTTAAACCATCTATGACATACGGCGGCCAAATCATCCATGGGTCATCTGGTTGGGGATCATCTGCTTGCGCGCGATACATCGAGGCCCATGGTTCTGGTGTATCAAAAGGCTCGTGAGGATCAAATTCGTCAATGACAAGTAGCGAACGATCGTGATGTCCAGCGTTTGTTCGTACCCACTGCACGGCGGCTTGCATCGTTCGAGGACCAGGGAAATCTTCTTCAGACTTAAACCATGTACGTGAGTCTTGGTACTTGAAATGACCACGACGGGGTTCATCAACTGGCAATGCTGGCGTCCCGACCCACGAAGGATCTGGTCGGGTTTTCCACGGGTCATTTTCATGACCTCGGACATACTCCCAACCATCAAAATCAACGTGATAGTTCTCTCCACCGCATTCGAAAAGGTGCGGGTGATCTGAAACCAGCATCGTTGTCACACCCGCAAGCCGCAACGAATAGGTAATCGCGTCCTCCCACAATTCAACAGACCCCCAGGGACGCCAAGGAAAATCCAATGCGCCAACCAGCAAGTCGTGGCGTGCGGGCATACACGGCAGCGAACCGGTGTGGTGGCGATCAAACACCACCGACTGCGCAGCGAACCGGTCAAGGTTTGGAGTGGAAAATTCGGATCCGCCGTAGGCCCCTAATAAGTGGCGGTTCAGACTGTCGAGCAGCACGACCACGACATGTTTGGGCAACTTGTTCATGGTGCCCGAGGAGGAACTTTCTTGAGGATCCATGCCCTTACGATACGCAATTGTTCACGAGGCATCGTACGATACTCATATGAGCGACGAACTGGGCTTTATCCCCTTTGATGCTGACAACCACTATTACGAAGCAATCGATGCTTTCACGCGCTATCTCGATCCAAAAGACGGCGCGCGTTGCGTGCAATGGGCCGAGATTAATGGCCGTCAATATCCGGTCATTGGTGGGCGTGTGAGTCGAGTTGTCGCTAACGCGACGTTTGATCCCATTTCGCCAGCTGGGGCGATGCACGATTATTTCCGCGGGAACCCAGAAAAGAAGCACCCTTTAGAGTTCTTGTCGGCCCGTGAACCAATTCGCCCCGAATACCGCAATCACGATGCTCGCTTGTCGGCTATGGACCAGCAGGGCGTGAGCAAGATTTGGTTATTCCCCACACTTGGAATGCTGTACGAGGAAATCCTCAAGCACGATCCAGTAGGTGTTGGAATTATGTTCACGGCTTTCAATCGTTGGTTGCTAGAAGACTGGGGATTCGACTACAAGAATCGTATTTTCGCCGGTCCGTACATTTCCTTGGCTTCAGTTGAGTGGGCTTGTGCCGAACTTGAGTGGGCTTTGTCGCAAGGTGCTCGAGTGGTGTGTATGCGACCAGCTGCTCCGACCACAATCACTGGTCAGTTATCGCCATTTGATTCGACCTATGACCCATTCTGGGCACGAGTGAACGAGGCCGGAATCACTGTCATTATTCACGCAGGTGATAGCGGTTACTCAAGTAATGGATACGCCAACGATTCCTTCTCTGCGACATTTAGTGGTGCCTGGAAGCCGTCCATCAAGAGCTTCGCCATCGAACGTGCTGCACAAGACTTCATCATCACTTCAGTTTTCGAGAAGCTTTTTGATCGCTTCCCAAATGTGCGTATGGCATCCATTGAAAATGGTTCTGGCTTCTTGCGTGATGCTTGTGACAAGTTGACATCAACCGCCAAAAAGATGCCTGGCTACTTTGTCGAGGACCCCGTTGAGACACTGCGTCAAAACTGGTGGATCAATCCATTTTGGGAAGACGATGTACACGAAGTTGCCGACATTATGGGTGCCGATCATGTGCTCTTCGGATCTGACTGGCCACATATTGAAGGCATGCCCAACCCGCTTGACTACGTCACCGAATTGAAGGCCTTCTCTGATAGTGATCGCAAGAAGATCCTCTTGGACAATGTCAGTGGTTTGAACGAACTACGCCCTGCGCGATAGACGATCCGGGTCTCTACCAAGTATCGATATTTGATCTCTTCTTGCCGCTGCGAGGTAAAACCAAAACCGAGTTAAGAATTGCACTGATCCAAGTTCGCGATTCTGCCGGATCGATGACATCGTCAATTTCGAAATGTGTTGCAACGGACAAAGCCTTGCCGTGTTCATACATGCGGTCGACCATTTTTTGAAAGGCTTCTTCGCGCTCGACAGGATCAGCAATCGCTTCAAGTTCCTTGCGATAGCCCAACCGTACTGCGCCTTCGAGACCCATTCCGCCAAACTCACCGGTCGGCCAAGCCACACACGCCAGCGGAGCCTTGGTGCTTCCTGCCATCATGGCTTGGGCCCCAAGACCGTAACTCTTGCGAAGAACGATCGAGATGACAGGGACTGTGATGTTGACTCCGGTGACAAACAGTCGACTGCAATGACGCACGAGGGCGGTTTCTTCAACTTCTGGTCCAACCATCATTCCTGGAGTATCTACGAGGGTGACGAGAGGAATATCAAAGGCATCGCATAGTTGCATAAAGCGAGCAGCCTTATCGGCACCATCGCTATCTATAGCTCCAGCCAAGTGGTGCGGGTTATTGGCTATCAAGCCAATGGGTTTTCCATTGACTCGGGCCAACGCAGTAACCATGCCTAATCCGAAGCCGCTCCGCAACTCGAGTACAGAATCAACATCAAACATCAAATTGATGACTGAACGCACGTCATAAGACTTGACACGATTCAAAGGAATCACTGCTCGCAATTGCTCTTGATCAGGAGTCGCGAAAGACTCAACGGAACCTTGGAAAAATGCGAGGTACTTCTTTGCTAACTCAACTGCATGTGCATCATCACGGGCGATGAGATCAACTACTCCATTGGCACTCTGAACCGATAGCGGACCAATTTCTTTTGGTGAAAACACACCAAGCCCACCGCCTTCAATCATGGCGGGGCCGCCCATTCCTATATTTGAGCCCTCAAGAGCAATCACGACATCGCAACAACCCAAGATCGCCGCATTGCCGGCAAAGCAAAAACCTCCGGTAATCCCGACTAAAGGAACGAGCCCAGAGAGTTTTGCGAAATCATGGAATGCCCAGCAATCGAGTCCAGACACTCCAAGACCGTCAGTATCGCCAGGGCGTCCTCCTCCACCTTCGGCAAAGAACACCACAGGCAGACGCAATTTTTCGGCAACCTCAAACAAGCGATCCTTTTTTCGATGATTTTGCGTGCCTTGAGTTCCGGCCAGAACGGTGTAGTCATACGACATGACGACCGCACGAGATTCACGACCCTTAAACAGATCCCCGTTGATCGATGCCAGTCCGCCAACTAAACCATCGGCTGGGGTTTTTTCGATGAGATCTTCCAAAGGTCGACGACGGCGTTGAGCGGCAATGACCACTGGCCCATACTCGACCAGAGTTCCCGCGTCGATCAGGAGATCGACATTTTGACGAGCGGTCAACCGACCTGCTGCCTGACGTTTTGTAACTACTTCTGAACGATTCTGATCTAAACCTTGTTGGTGTCTTTCAATAACTTCGTGGAGGTCTTGACGTTGATCCACTGAGTTTTCACGCCTCAATGGGACATCAGATTCATTATTCGCAAGACGCTCAACAGTGGCGGGTGAAAAGGTGAGTAATAATTGTCCCGCCTTCACGGTTTGACCGATTTCAACAAGCACATTGCTCGCTACCCCGTCGTAATCGGCGGCTATGTCATGCTGCATCTTCATTGACTCAAGAGTGATGATCGTTGAACCCTTGGCATAACCCTGACCAACTAGTGCCACGAACAAAATCGTTCCCTGCATTGGGGAAACAATGATATTCGTGGTGTTGCTCATTTTTAACTCAGTGAGGGAAATCGCACCGGGACCGTTCGCGGTCCGCGTACTTGACCCCCGGCCCACGTCACGCCCGATTCATCAGATATCTCAAAATCGGGAATTCGTTCAAGCCATGTCTCGATAGCGACACGCAATTCCATTCTGGCCAAGTTTGAACCCGCACAGCGGTGGATACCCGCACCGAAGGCCACATGGCGATTCAGTTGACGATCAAGAATCACTTCATCAGGATTTTCGAAAACTTCAGGGTCGCGATTGGCCCCTGGGAAGTTCATCAAGATGCGTTCATTTTTCTTCATCGGGCAACCGTTGTATTCAACATCTTCCCCTAAGCGACGAGCCATGGTGACTGGCGAATATGCCCGTAACAATTCTTCAATTGCGGTCGGCATCAAGTCTGGTTCGTTGATCAAACGATCACGATCTTTCGGGTGACTTGCAATGTGCCACAACGAAGAACCGATTGACGACCAAGTGGTGTCGACTCCGGCAATGAGCAGAAGTCCGCACATACCCAAGATCACACTCTCATTAACGGACTCTCCATCAACTTCGGCCAGAAGAAGTTCAGAGATCAGGTCATCACTTGGATTAACTTTTCTCTCGGCGATCGCTCCTTGGAAGAACTGGATGACCCCGACCATTCCGCGTCGACGGCGTTCCTCGTCGTAAGCGAACTCCAAAACGTCGCGCACCCAACCAGTAAAACTGTCGCTCATTGTCTCGGGGACACCAAGGATATGAGCGATGACTCTGACGGGAATCTGTTGCGCATAATCGGCTGCTGCATCGGCATTGCCGTTGGCGATGAAACCATCGATGAGACGGTTGCATAAATCTTTCGTCATCTGTTCATACGTCAATGTCCGTTGCGGGCTCATCCACGGAAGGAGCAAGCGTCGGGTCCATGTATGAAGGGGCGGATCAGAGCTAATAGGCGGAACACCATAAGGTAAAAAACCTTGTTGAGAATTGGTGTCGCCAGCATTCGGAGGCGGCATAACGGAGATACCGAACCCCGACGGGAAGGTCTCAATATCTCGAGCGATAGCAGTGACGTCTTCGTAACGGGTGGGTAGCCACGAACCACCCCAACGATCGGTATGGGCGATCGGGCATTCATCACGCAGCACCGCCCAAATGCTGTACGGGTCATTGACATACTGCGCATCAAAAATGTCGTAGTCAGTTGCCCAATTCGACACTGGTTTTGTATCACTCATAGTGACAAAACTTTAGATGCTCAGGCGATGTTCTTGTACTGCCGTAACCAAATTTGCCCAGAAATATTCTGGATAATCGTGACCCATCCCGGTGATCTCTAGGAAACGAGCATGAGGGATAACTTCGGCGGTGCGTTTACCGCCAGAGATATCGATCAATGTGTCGCAGTCACCATGGATCACAAGAGTTGGCACAACCAATTGACGCAAACGCTCGGTACGGCTGCGGTCGGCCCGTGAAGCCTGAAATTGTCGGCCGACGCCCGCTGGGCGACAGGCTCGATCAAAGACCTCTCCGGCAAATTGACGTTCTAGTGACTCATCAACATGGCCTGGACTTCCCCACACCTTTTTGCCAGCGAGGTGTAGTTCGATGGCTTGATCACGTTGGGTGGACCCGGGTGTGAGCAACAATTCGCGAGCTTCATCGGTTGGGCGTCCCACATCGGAGTCGCCTGTTGTTGACATGACCGAGATGAGCGAGGCGCAACGATCTGGATAATAGATCGCAAAAGTTTGAGCGATCATTCCCCCGAGCGAAACTCCAAAAACATGAGCCTTTTTCACGTGAAGCGAATCGAGAATAGAAATCACATCACTCGCCATATCGCGTAGGGAATAACCGTCAGGACCATCACTAGATAAACCGACATCGCGGTTATCAAAACGCACAACGTGAAAACCTGCATCAACAAACATTTCGCAGAACTCGTTGCGATAAGCAATGCACTGGTTGCCCAGACCATTGATCAGAACCAAGGTGGGATCTGCGATGTTCCCGAACGTTTCAAAATAGATCGAAAGCTCTGCGTTCTCGGCAAAAGTCATGTCAGCCTCCCGGGTTAGCGACTAGATGATCGAAAACACCCACTGGACGTGTCGCTCGGTATTCGCGCACTATCGGAGCCAAATCATCTGGACTCGCCCCGTGCATGATGACTCCATCGCATCCCAAATCAAACTGATGACGAATGCTTGCGACACATTCAGCTGGACTTCCCGATGCTGCACTCTCTAACCATTCGCTAGGAAGCAATGTTGCCACGTGTTCGAGTTGTTCAGTTGTTGCGATGCCATCAAGGGCCCCACGAAATGTTTTGATGAACTCGTCATCCCGGAATCTTTGCAAAACTGCCGGATCCCAATTGTTGGTTGTCACCATCAAGTCTCCGTACCCTTGTAGATACGTGGCGAGACGGCCAACTGTTTTCTTCAGTCGTATGTCTTCGGGAATATGATCGCCGATCGTGGCAAAACACGACCACACGCGAACTTTGTCGGGATCACGCCCGGCACGCTCGGCACTATCTTTCACCGTCTTCACGCAACGTTGAGTTGTCTCATCCGAGAAAAAAGTATGCAGGATCACACAATCGAAGGCGCGTCCAGCGAGTTCAAGAGTGTTCTGGCCAAAGGCAGTGATACCCAGTGGAATATTCTCATCGAACGTCGG
>WLMQ01000056.1 GCA_009700145.1 Actinomycetota bacterium | reverse complement strand
GCAGACCCAACTTGGCAACAATCTCGCGGTAACGCTCGACGTTGCGACCTTTGACGTAGTCGAGAAGACGACGACGACGACCGACCATCATCAACAATCCACGACGACTGTGGTGGTCGTGCTTGTGAGTCTTGAGGTGTTCGGTGAGATGATTAATGCGCTCAGACAAGAGAGCAATTTGCACTTCAGGCGAACCGGTGTCGGTGCCATGCGTGCGGTGTTCGGTAATGGTTTCAATTTTGGGGACGCCAGCCATGGCTAATCCTGCCTTCCGTATATATAGATGACTCGGAGGTCGCGGCCCGTCGGGTGACGGACTCGCATCAGGCCAGAGAATGAACCCCAACCGACCCCAAAAGCCTACGGGGCAGGGTTCGGGCTTCCACCCGAGGGGCCTTTTTGCGGGGTTCAGAAAGGTACTTTTTCCATTTTTCGCCCATATATCTCCTCATATCTTAAGTGAGAGGGAAAGTCCCGCCCACACAAAAGACAACTACCAATTCCATTTATACCGTTCCTATAGGTCTCAGGGATCCCGAATTTTTTCAAACTGTCGGTAGCAAAATACAAATTCTCATGCCCCTTCGGACAATTTCGCACTCTCCACAAAATGTCGCACCTGTTGCATCTGACCGTCCAGGTGGAAAAATCACCCCGCAGAGTACCGCCGCCGCATTTTTGGCAAGTAAATGAATCCCCTCCGAGGTATCCCAGAACAATCCTTACGGTCAAAGAATGCAACGCTTCTTCGTTTGAAAGAGGGGCAAGAGCAATCTCAAAAACACCGTCAGTTTGAACTATTTGATTTGGTACTTCTGGAAGTATCAAAACAGAGCAATAAGCACCAACCCAATCCTTATATTTCTTTGCCTGCTCAATGTCCTTTTTTTTGAAATCCTTTTTTAACTTAAACGGTTTGTACTTTGCATCAAAAATAAGGAGACGTTCTTCGTCGCTTCTATGTGACTGAAATTTGATCAAAAGATCTGGCGTTATATGATCGTAGAGATCAGATCCGCTTCTTTTTTTTGCTCCATCGAACCAGCCCACGTGCGAATTCCCTTGAATATCTTTAAAAATTGCGGGTTCGGCCGATATTGAAATGCGATCACCCAAAGTATTTTTCAAATGCAACCAGGGAATTTCATCGGGTTGCCGTAAAACGTCCTTGCTAAAGAACACCTTCAAAGATGGGGATTCGCCATCCACCTTAAAATCTCGTCGCAAAAGTGATTCGATTATCTGACAGGCAACCCACCTCTCGTAAATTTTATCTTCATCTAACACCCCAACTTCAATTGTGGAAGTCGGCCCCAAAATAGGAGCTCCCAAAAAAAGCCATTCCGGCAGTTCACTTGCAAGGCTTTTCTCAAGTTCAAAATCTCTAATAGTGAATTTGGCAATTCGGTTGCGTAAGTCTGGCAAGAAATCATTGTCTTCAAACTCTTGATCAAAAGAAGCATTTTCATTACAGAATACTTCCAACTTTTGAGAGACAACAGCCCATCTCGATTCTATGTTTTGAAGCAACGAGCCAATATCAACTTTTGAATCTAACCGTGATCTTGAAACTGAAAATTCATCAATCGCTGAAGAAGATACAAGATCTTTCTTCCCGGTTTGGATTCGAGAAAGCGCTTCTCGAATTTCCAAATACAAATGTCGCAATACGTAGAAATTATTCTTGAGGAAACGCATTCCCTCACCAAAGTCACACACTCTCCTTGGCCCGTAGACATATCGCTTTTCATCGTCCTTAGATATTGAGAAGGCCATTAATCCTTGCCTAATTAGATAGTTGGACTTCACTTCGCCATACTGAAACTTCATGCCCAACGATTGAGATTCTTCAAAATCAAAAAAACTCTTTTCAATCTCATCTAGCAACAACAACAAATATTGAGACCTTTCAACCCATGTTGAAACTAAACCTTGATTAGAGGAAGCGATGGAAATAGCTCTTTTAACGGCAGAATTTCGATCAAACGCCAGCGAATGTAACTTTGAAAAAATCTTGACGAATAGTTCTTCCCCTATCAATTTAGGAAGGCGAACGATACTTGGCTTTAAGGGTTCCGTACATTCAATATTCTTGTAGAGTCTGATAAATCCCGTCGAGCCCTTAATTCTGCTTTGAAACTTAGCCGGCAGAGAGTAATGGCCATCTTTGTCTAATTCTAGAAAAATTCCCTTGCCATCAATCTGACAAAAGAACGGCGTATTCACGTTTGGCTTATTCCAATTGACACTCCAGTTGGACGTTGCTGGCAGTAGGACGAAAGCGTTGTCGTTTATCGGGACCTGCACTTCTCCATCTGAATAAACCGAAATCAGATCCATTAGAGAAATGAAAATCTTCCTGCTGTAGTCTGCAAAACTGAATTCAACTGAGAGCTCAAATTACTAAAACCTAATTCAGAAATTTGTGACGAAAAATCCTGCACTTGTTTACGATTTGTAGCGTCATTCTCAAAGTCAATCCACGGCGCCAATTTCATCAACAGTAAATCCTCAAATAGGATCTCTACTTCCACCTCCAAAAACTCAGATAGCGCAGGCAGTAGGCGCACCGCCTCTGCAACTCGAAAACTTGGCTGGATGTTCGGAACCCCTGATTTCAAAATCGCTGCTCCCAAAGAGTTCCATTTTCCAATCAACGGGTTATCTCGATTTAACGCTTTTCCCTTTTTCCGGTCAAACAACGTAAAAGGGATCGCGAAATTATCAACTTCGCCTGCAACTGACTCAACTCCGAGTTCTATCCCATGGCTCTCAAATTTGATGAAAAGCGATCGATCTTTTACCTTTGGGCTAATTGCATGTGTGGTTCTGTCGTGATTCAAAGTCCCTGAAACAATTAGGTTCTTGGGTATGGGTAACTTCGCGGGAAGGATCCTGTGTTCATTTTCAACGCTTACTCTGCCCTTTTTGCCAGCCTCAATAAGTCGCAAACGTTCATAAGTTTCCGGCGAATAAAGCCTTATCCCAGAATCACTTTCAACGTTCAACTGATGAGCCTTTTCCAGTTGAGAAAGCACATCAGCAGCATAATTCTCAATCCGAGCGATATTCATTTCGTCTAGGACCACAACATGAAACCTTTGTTGACTCAAAACTTGTTGAGCTCTAATCACTTCGTCAACAAATGGTCCTTGTTCAAAATGCCCGACCCTTGAATCGAAGTAGCCGATCAAATCGCTTGAATCAAGCCAACCCGGTCTTACAGGAATGACATTCACGCTCATCCCTAACCATTTAGGGAATTGAACGCTTGCAGTTGACTTCCCCGAGCCCGGAGGGCCAGCAAACAAAACTTGTTGACCGGTGGCGCCGGCTATCAAATAGGCGACGACTATTCGCCTGATTTCATTGGATGTCAAATTCATTCCTAGTTCTGACGCCTTTTTTTCGATAAGCCTTAGGTCAAGTTGTTCCAGAAGGGACAATTGGCTTGCGTCATCATTTTCTCTTGTGTTTTTACCAGCCGTATTGACAAACCCCAAAGTGCGCGCTTCTTCAATTATCGCTCTTTGAGTGGCTGACTCCTGTTCAAGTAATCTTTTCTCAATCAAAATACTGGAGTGACTTACATCTAAATTTGCAACTTGCTGTTTATAGTCCTCTATCTGTTCTTCAAGACGTTGCCGGCTCTCTTCTTTTGTGCTCAGCGACTCTTGAGAGACCTTTAATTGGCTCTTCAAATCTGCAATCTGTGTGTTTAGAGCTTCAATATTTCCTTGCGATTCCTTTTTCTTTGGCTCCACGGCCTTCGAGGCAGAAGTCGAACCTTCAGAAGTTGGTTTGGATTTTAGAGCTTCTAATAGTTTCAACCAGCCATCATTTCCAACTTCAACTTCACGTTGTGTGAATTTCACTCCAGTTCGTCTCAAAGTACGCAAATCAATTTCGAAACCTAGCCCAGCTCCAGTCTTGTAATCTGAGGCGATCGGTTTTTGGCGCTCCAATCGAAACTCCCAAACTGAGTTTGTTTCAAGATCCCCAATAGAATTTATGTCAAGAGCCTTTGGGGAGGCGACTAATCTGCCGTATATTTTGAAATTTCTGTTACCTAATTGTCCGCTCCTCGGACCTATTGGTTTAAGAGAACCAATGAGAAATCTTCTTTCTCCGCTGCCAGCTTTCGCAAGTACTTGCCCTACAAAAGTTTGGTTGGTTAAATCGTCCACATTCTGGATTGGCGTATTCCGTTGCACCTGTGTCACAACTACTCTTTCAATTCAGTTAAGTAGCTTTAAAAGCAATGAACTGCAAACATATTTTCAGACATATATCGCCTGGTCAATAGGTTCGTATATAACAACGAATGTGTTGCATCAAGCTTTGAACGTCATCTTTTTAGTTCAAGTGGTTTGGAAGTATTTAGTCGCCGATAATGGCGTCAATCGTCAAGGTGCCGTCGACGATGTCGGCCTCGGTGTAGTTGATGTAACCCCGGTTGGTATTGCCCGCCGTGGCCCGATATTTGCCGTCCGACGACTCGTCAACCGTGAATTCAGCCGAGAAAACGCAGGACTCGTTGAGGTCAACTCCCCCATCGAGGGAACCAAAGCCCAGCAAGTTGCCCCCGCCATCAACGATCTCGGCCTCAGCGAAGGGAATATCTGAATATCCCGTCTCGGCGAAACCGGCGCAGAAGTCGGTCGTGACGACCTCGTCTGTGTAACTCACGTTGATCGTTCTTGGCTTAGAGTCAGAATTTCCGACGACCAACCAGGCCCCTACCCCGGCACCGACCAAAACTAAGACAACAACCGCTGCAACGAGACCGTTCTTGGACGAAGATGGCGCCGGCGTTGGAGGGAAGGTCGCCGAGGGCGCTGTGAAGGAAGTTGGCGGAGGTGGTGGCGGAATTGATCCGCTGGCTTCGTGGGCGGCCATCCGGTTCAAGATGTCCTGTTTCATGAGGTCGAACTCGGCGGCGGTGACTGTGCCCTTTTCTTTGAGTTCTTGCAACTTGGCCAATTCGTCAATCAGGTGTTCCACAAAATCTGCTTTCAATAAGTACCAATTGATCCGTCAACTTGAGCGTTCACTCCGGCCGATCGATAGAGCCAAATTACCAACCCGTCGCCCCTTGGATAGGGGCATTAGTCAAGAGTTCAATCGCGAAGGTTGGCTTGATGTTCAAAGCTTTGCATTAGATCAGAGTTCTTCGAGGCGGGCTTTTGAGTCGAGAGCAGCCGATCGGTAGATACCTGTCGCCATGAAAGAAGTTTCAATCTTGCGACGTTCGGTATAGATAGCAGCGCGAATTTCATGAATACGTTTTGAATCTGCATCTGCGGTCGCTGCCATTTCGATGAGATGACACGCCAAACGGAAATCTCCGGCATTCGCCAATTCTTCAGCGCGAGATGCAAGTGCCTCTGCGCCACCAGCGAGTGCAGCCATTTCAGTTGCTAAGGCAACTTCGGTTGCGGGCTTGAGATTGGCTGGGTTGCCGTCATACCAACCGCCATACAAACGCCACAAGTTACGCACCACAAACTCGGGTTCGTCATACGTGGGTTTCAAGAACGGCTTATCAGCAAGTTCTTTTGGCAAACGCACTTGATGAATCACATCGTCGAGACGTGCACCGCTATTCATTAATGCCAAAGTCTGTTCGTGCAGTGATTCAAGTGCTGCCGCAGTATCGGTGAGCACTTGACCGACTCGTTCTTTTCCGCCGATGGCCATGCCGTGAGCGGGCAACATCAATTCGGGTTGCTTGGCGGCCATGGCGCGCAATGCAACGGCCCATTCCCAAGCGAAGCGTTGCACCTTTTGTGGATTGCCCGCATTGGGGAACTGCCATATGAATAAGTCGCCAACGACAACGGCTTTCGCATCGGGGACCCACGCCCACGTGTGATCGTCGGTTTCGCCGCGGGCGTGGTGCAGTTCAAAGGTGCGACCACCAATATCGAGAGTTGTCTCTGAACGAAATGTGGTGTCGGGATACACGAAGTCGCTCGGGAACATGGGTCCGGGTAAACGGAACTGACGCATGTTGATGTAACCGTTGTAGCCGTTCGTCAACTTGTAACGATCAAAGCGATCAACGACAGCCTCGTGTGCGACGTATTGAATGGGCTGATCTGCGCGTTTTGTTGCATCGGCGTTGAATGCGCCCGCGCCACCAACATGGTCGGTGTGGCCATGCGTGTAGACCGCGGTATTGACTCGGTCATTTGACCATGAGCGAAGACTGGCGACGACGCTCTTGGCCGCCATGCCGTGCGAGACGTCGAACAATGTGAGCCCGTCGGCGGTGTTGAAGACAACAACGTTGCTAAATGATTCAATGACGCCGATGCCTGGTGCGACTTCTTCTACTGGAGCGGCATCAACCGTAATCTTCAAGCCGATTGGTGCTGCGTCGGTCCCGTCAACGATTCGGGCTGAACGTTCGAGCATTGATGTCATGCTTCAAAACTATGTGATTCTGGTGTCGTTTCATTCGCTATTACCGATTAAAACCACACCAGAATCACAATGAGCGTTGACGACTTGTCATTCGCCCTGTTTTGCAGACCCCATGTAATTGGACTCTAAAAATTGATGTTGGTTCTGTAGGTCATGTGCCGTTCCCGAAAAAGTTAGTTCTCCTCGATTGAGCACGTACGCACGACTTGCCGACTTGAGGGCAACATGAACATGTTGCTCAACAAGCAAAACTCCAACTCCACGGTCTGCAGCAAATTGCGCGAGCACTGGCAACATGCGTTGAAAAATGATGGGGGCTAATCCCAAACTCATTTCGTCAATCAACATCAATTTCGGATCAGCAATAAAACGACAAGCCAAAGACAACATTTGTTGCTCTCCACCTGACAAAAGACCGGCCTTACGTTCGAGCAAGGCCGCCAATGCCGGAAAATACTCAATGACATCAGCCACCGAGACTGATCCACCCTTTCGCTGATACAAACGCAAGTTTTCAGCGACGGTTAGTTGAAAAAAGATCCCGCGATTTTCGGGAAGCAACGACAATCCTTGGCGAACTATCTGGTGAGTCGACCAACCGTTGACTTTCTGGTCTGCAACAGCGATGGTGCCACCGATCTCGGGAATCAAACCAGCAATGGTGTGCAACAAGGTCGTCTTCCCAGCTCCGTTAGCTCCGAGCAGCGCAACTATTTCGCCACTCTCGACATGAATGCTGACATCGCGCACCACCGGAATACCGCCGTATCCCGCGGTCAACGATTCGACGGACAAAAGTGTCATGATCCCACCTCACTTGGAGCACCAAGATAAGCCTCGATCACGGCCGGATTTGCTCGAATTTCATCCGGCGTGCCCGAAGCGATGATGCAACCAAAATCCAATACAAAGATGCGGTCGCATACTTTGAGAACCAAGTCCATGTCGTGATCAACCAACAGGATTGACACACCAGTTTGGGAAATCTCAACAATTTGTCGGCCGAGGGCCTCGGTTTCAGATGAGCTCAATCCCGCCGCGGGTTCATCCAACATCAAAAGAGTTGGCTCAGCAACTAACGCACGCGCAACACCCAGCAATTTTTGCTGACCGAGTGACAGTTCGGAAGTTTCCTTCTTCGCATTCACGTTCAGACCCACAGCCGCCAATGCTTGACTGACATGGCGTTCGCGTTTGTTCTGGGCGGGGAAAACAAGATCGCGCAAAGTGCCTCGAATCGTTGAACCTTCAATAGCGACCAGGAGATTATCGGCAATAGAAATATCGGAGAAGAGTTCAACCGATTGCCAAGTTCGCCGCAGTCCGCGTCGCGCGATGATGTGTGGTGTCAATCCTCTCAGTGAGTGATCTTTGAAAACGACCTCACCCTGTGCTGAAGTAAACCCAGTCACTGCGTCAATAAATGTTGTTTTACCGCCGCCATTCGGACCGATCAATCCGACAATTTCACCCTGTCGAACCGACAGGGTGGCGTCATTCAAGGCCACCAGTCCCCCGTACTTGACGGTTAATCCTGATATTTCAAGAACAGTGTCGGCGGCATCAAAGTCAGGACGAGGCTGAGCCAAATACTCTGCGGGTAATTGTTGGACGACGTCTTGGCGCGTTTCCTGTTCCTTTGGCACCTTGCCCGATTTAGCCAACTTGCGTTGTCGCGACTCAGCAAAACCCTCTGCCGTCTTACCTGCTACTCCTTGCGGATTGAATATTGCCGTCGTCACCAGACCCACACCAGCCAACAACGCATAACTCTGGCCCAAATTGATGTTGCGATCCATGACGACAAACATCAGTCCAAGTGGAGCGGATAAGCCAGCGACTAATGCACCGCCGACCGATGTAATCCCACCGAGATAGGCGAATGCTAAAAAGGTCAGACTGGTGAACACCGAAAAACTCTCGGCTGACAGTTGACCGCGGCTATATCCAATAAAGCACCCACCCATTCCAGCCAAACCAGACGCCACCGCGAAGGCCAACAACTTGGTGGCCGAAACACTGATGCCCACCGCTGCTGCCGCTCTTTCATTTGACCGCACTGCGAGCATGCGTCGACCAGTGCCGCTTCGAATCAAGTTGGTCACCAAGATGCAGGCCAGAGTCACGAAGACAACAACCAAAATTCCAAAACTTAGACGAGCAATGTTGCGACCTTCGCGGACACCAAGGTCGAGACCGAAAATTGTTGGCTTTGAGATGAGGCTTCCAGTGGGAGAAACGAAACTGCTGTTGCGAAAAACGAACTTCTCCAACGCTAAACCACTCGCCAATGTCACCACTGCCAGTTGTGTTCCACGAATCCGCAGGGCCGGGATACCAACAACAACTCCGACCACGATCGAAACCAGTACTGACAGAATCAAACCGAGTGGAAAGTTAAGTCCTGAAACCGAACTGAACTTTGATAAGGCAAACCCTGCAGTCCCCGCAATCGCTGCTTGAGCCAAAGATATTTGGCCAACTAAACCGATCAACACCACCAACGACAACATGATCATTGACACGATCAGACTCGTCATCAAACCAAAGCGGTAACTGCCCCCGAGCAGAGCCATCAGAATTATTCCGCAGACCCCGACGAGAAGCATCGTTCGAATCTGCATCTTTGGCTGCGTGACGCGCGGGAGTTGATCAACACGTAACGATCCTCGGTTGGGCAACGATTGGCCGAAGAGAATCAATGTCACGACAATCACCAAGAATGGAACTGCATCAGTCAGTCCGATGCGAGCCCAACCTGGCCACCAGTCTTTTGTTGTCAAGTATTGAACAACTGATTGGAACGAGCCCAGACCCAAACCTGCAATCAAGGTGATCGAAACCGATTTGAGGCGGCCGATTAAAGCGGCGGCCAGTGCAGGAATAATTGCGAAGATATATGTGGAAGCACTGAGACTTGACAACGGGCCCGCCAAAATCACGACAAGACTGGTGACCAAGCCCGAAATTGCCCAAGTCAACCCAGCGAGAAGTTGCGGCGAGAATCCTGCAAGAGAAATCGTCGACTCACTTTCAGCGGCACCTCGCGTTGCGAGTCCGATGCGCGTGAATCGCAAATAAGCCCACAGAGATAATCCGACCACAGCAACGATTAACGCCAGCCACAGTCGATCACGGGGGAAGGTGATGCTTGAAATTGTCACCGTTTCATTTGGCAAAATTGGTTTCATAGCGCGCGGATCGCCACCAAAGTGCATCAAAATCAGCGCCTGAATCACTAACAAAATTCCCACAGAAGAAACAACCCGCGCCAAAACAGGAGCACTACGCAACGGGTTAAAAACCAGGAGATGAACCGCCAAAGTTAAAACCAGTGAAGATAACAAGGCGACCAATAAGCACAAAACAAATGATGGATCATCAGTGAGGTGAATTGAGTGTGGCACAACCACTATCGGAAGAATCAAATTCCCAGTTTTTTGCAATTCGTCAAAAACATAGGCACTCCAAACTGCCAGCGCACCAGCAGAAAAATTGATGATGCCAGTACCGCGAAAACCAACCACGACCCCTGCACCTAGTGCTGCATAAACCGAACCGGCACCTAGGCCTATCAAAGCAAATAAAAATATTTGTGTCACCTAGTTCACCCGATCATTGAAATTTTGAAGACTCAAACTTTCAAGTTGTTGGGGTGTCCCAAGCACTGCTCGAGACACCCCATCAACTTGTTTTCAATTTCTACTTAACAGACTCTTTGGGTAGGGGATGAACTATTCGCCACCAACAAGAGCGGAGTTATCTGCGAAGTCGCTGTACAACTTGCGAATCAAACGACCGTCGGCTGCCTTTTCAATTTGGAAGACCGCAATCGAAGCGTGACAGGCCGAAGGCGAGTCGGCCCAAAGGGCTTTGCCACATTGCAAATCGGGACCGAAGTAACCGGGGAATACTTGGCTCACGATTGTGGCTTTCACAGATTCGCCAGTGACCTCTTGATCGTTGGGGATCGCTGAAAGTACTTCTCGCAGTTCCATCCAGCCACCATAAGAAACGTGAGCAAACCCCGAAATCAAAGCTTCGTGCCCGCCCGCAGTCATATTTGCGATGTAGTCATCAAGGCGAGCCTGAACCTCGGCCGGAGCTTCGTCGTAGGCCAACGTCGTCCAAATATCGGCTTGGTTATAGGTTCCCAAGGCCAGGTCGGGCACTACATCTAAATACAAGTTGCAGGAACTGGCGAAGACCGCGCCTTCAAAGCCGACAGCAGTGGTGGCACTCACGAGACCAATGCATTGGACTTCACCCAAAAATCCCGTAATAGCTTCGATGCCTTGAGACTTAAAGTTGGCCACAGCACTCGTCCAGTCAGGATTAGCTGCATCGAGATAAATGGGAGTCACTTCAAGTCCCAGAATCTCTGAGTAGTTCTTCAGTTTGGTTTCGTAGGGCGTACCCGCGAAATTAACGTCAGTCACGTAACCGACCTTGGTCAAACCCAGATCCTTAAAGGTTTTCAACGGTCCGAGAAATGAGGCGCTTGATGCGGCGTGAAGGATGAACGAATTTTCGTTGCTTTCTTGCACCGTCCCCCAACCATTTGTGGTGATGTACGGAATCCCCGCTTCATCATAAATAGGGATAGCGGCGTCGGATCCGAGATCGAGCGCGGTGTAAGCAATTGCAACATTTTCTTCGATCATCTGATTGGCACAGTTAATTGAACCTTCCGGGGATGCATCGGCGGCGCATGAAACAACTTCAATCTGCGCTCCATTAATTCCACCGTTGGCATTGATCGCGTCGATGGCAACTTCGGCACCGATTCGAAATGCCGGAAGCAAAGAATCGTTGTTCACGACTCCGACTTTGATTGTTTGCCCATCGCGGTTGCCCACGTTCTCTGCAGGAGTCGAAGTATCGCTACCGTCAGTTGTTGCCGGAGCATCGGTTGAAGGTGCTGCTGACTCGGTTGCGCTGCTCCCACCGTCATCGCCACCACAGGCGACACCCAAGAGTACGGCCGCACTTAAAATCGCGACGCCCCTCATATGACGTATTCCAATGTGTTTCTTACTACTCATATATCTCCCCTTGCGTGTGTGGCCGAATGACTTCGAACCAATTGAGTTGTCCTTGATCAAAAAACTTTTCTTATCTTTCAGGTGTGGTCACTGATTTTTCTAGAAGTGCAAAAAGTTCGGCCCAACCAACGAATTGGCGTTGCTCATGGCCGTCTACCGTGCATGAGCCAGAAACACGCACGACCGAAGATTCGCTGGAGTCGCTCTCGCGGATGAGATCTAATTCAATGTGTGCCAAAGCACTCCCCCTTTCTTACTGCCCCGATCATCCTCACCCGCCTCGACCATGACTGTCAGTAGGGGATCCCCTACTACCTGAAGCGAGGTGCCGAATAGAGTGCTCTCAATGACATCGGCTCGTCGACCCCCGACTGCACCACTGCTCACACCTCAAATGGTGGGGCGCGACCACGAGATTGCCCGAATCCTCGATGTCTTCAAACAAGTTGAAGCGGGTCAGGCCTCAAGCATCGTCATCCGCGGGGCCGGCGGAATTGGCAAATCCCGCCTCGCCGAGGTTGTTTTGGAACGTACTGAATCAATGGGTGCAATTTGCCTCAAGGGTCGGGCGAGTCGCTTTGATCGTGGAATCCCCTATTCGCTGGTGAACGAGTTTCTTCAACCGCT
>WLMQ01000055.1 GCA_009700145.1 Actinomycetota bacterium | reverse complement strand
GTTAACAAGTTCACGCCCCGATGGGTCCTGGACCTGGCGCGCCGCAGGTGCCCGCGAACCCAAGGGAGTTCTTGACGGAACCCTCTTATCGCAGGGATCAAAGCCCGGAGATGTTGTCAAAGCCGAAGCAGAATTCGACATTGATGGCATCACGATCGTCAGCATTACCCAAGGCCGCGTCAAAGTTGACAAAGTTGAAAAAATTACCTTGGTCGGAAACGACAAGCCATTTGAAGCGGTGACACAGCAACTCGCCAAGAAAGATCGTGGTGACCGCGGCGATCGTGGCGATCGACGTGATCGTGGTGACCGACGCGATCGTCCCGCACGCACCGACCGTCCCGCACGTGGTGATGGTGCGCCTCGCGATACTGATCGTCGTCCTCGCCGTGACAATGCCGGAACTGGCGATAAGCCCCGTGGCCCGCGTCGTCCTCATTTTGAAGCTCCACCCGAATTACCTCAGCGTCCGAAAGCCAAGCGCTTAAAGGCTGGTTCAACAAATCGTAAGGCTGTGTTGTCTGAACTTCCCGAAGATCAGCGTCCCATTGCCGAGCTGGCCTTGCAGGGAATGCAGACCGTTCGCCAGCGCCTCAAAGACGCCAATGCTGCATTGGCCGCCGAGGGTAAGCCAACCATGCCTGAGCAAAGTGTTTTGCAGATGGCCGAAAATCTTCTCCCCCGCTTGCGCGTTGCCGATTGGCTTGACCGGGCTGAAGCAGCACGTAAAGATTTGGCCGAGCTCGATTTGCGCGACTTGCGCAGCGTTGTCGCAGCAGCCAACGATCCGGTGATTGAACGGGCCGAAAATTGTCGTGAACTCGTTGCTGAACTGCGCACCGGTCTCACCGCACGTGCCGATCAGGAATATCAGAATTGGCTACAAGAC
Organism: Actinomycetota bacterium; assembly: GCA_009700145.1. Classification (GTDB taxonomy): domain Bacteria; phylum Actinomycetota; class Acidimicrobiia; order Acidimicrobiales; family Ilumatobacteraceae; genus Casp-actino8. Next base: position 11,429 of record WLMQ01000055.1, on the reverse strand, counting down.
ATTGATGCTGCGCTTGGAGTGGGACGTATTGTGCGGGCACTCAAGTTGGCAGGTCAGCCTCCGAAAGCCGGAGCAATCTTCCCCGATGAACTCGGACGTCGACTCGCCCAAGCCACTTCACAAAGCCTCGTGGCCGATGCTTTAGCCGATCGGTGGATTGCCGTTCTTGAAGCTGTGGCTTTTGCGCCAATCCGTGCCCAGATCACAGTGACATCGAAGCCCGAGATCATCACACCAGACTTGGCTAAAACTGTCGAACGCCTGGGAGCATTGCTGCCTCAGATAGCGGCCAGCCTCGGCATCGCCGTTGCCTCAACGAGTCATGCTCCTAAGCCATTGCGTACGGTTCGACCACCAGCGAAGAAGTTGCCTCCAAAGCCGCCGACTGCCCCCAAGGCCGCAGTCGTTACCGAAGCAGTTGCAGAAGTCGTTGCAGAAGCAGTGACCGAGGCTCCAGCCGAAGTAGCGGTTGAAGCAGCAGTTGCCGACACCCCCGCTACCGACGAGGGTTAGTTCAGGGCGGCATTGTGCCGCTACGGTCAAAGGTATGAGCGACACAGCAAGACCCGACATCGTTACCTACAGCACCGAAGGCCGCGTTGGCATCATTACTCTCAATCGCCCCGACGCGCGCAACGCCATTAATGGCGATGTGGCGCGAGGTGTTGAAGCAGCAATTGATCAATTAGAAGCCGACGACGAAGTGTGGGTCGGTATTTTGACCGCCAACACCGACGGCCAAGAACGTCCAGTGTTTTGTGCCGGAGCCGACCTCAAGGCCATCAACGCGGGCCAAGCCGGAGATCTCAACACGAAGCGCGGCGGATTCGCCGGATTCGTGTATCGCGAACGTCGCAAGCCGATCATTGTCGCCGTCGATGGACTCGCCACTGCCGGTGGTTGCGAAATTGTCTTGGCCGCCGACCTCGTGATTGCCACGACTCGTTCGTCATTCGGCTTAGCCGAAGTCAAGCGCAATCTCATTGCTGGTGCTGGTGGACTTTTCCGTCTTCCCCGAGCAATCGGACAAGCCGCGGCTATGGAAGCAATCTTGACTGGCGATCCCATTCCTGCCGAACGGGCGTACCACCTCGGTCTGGTCTCACGTTTAGTTGCACCTGGCGAAGCGATGAACGAGGCCCGCAAATTGGCGGCGCAGATTGCAACCAGCGCACCTCTCGCGGTGTATGCCAGTCGTCAAGTCGTCCTTGCTGCTGCTTATCAGCCCGATGATGAGCTCAAGAAGCTCACTAATTCATTATTCGCTCAAGTGATGGCTTCATCTGACACCAAAGAGGGACTCACCGCATTCATTGAAAAGCGCACCCCAAACTGGACCGGGAAATAAACCGCTTTTCGTTACTGATTTAGTGGTCGCGACACAATAATTTTGCGAGCGACAATTCCGGCTCTTTCGTACAAGTTTTTTGTTTCGCGATCGCCAGGTAGCGCATTTCCTTCAATTGCAACACAGCCCAAGTTCGTGGCGTGTTCAATGGCGTGCTGCAGCAACGCATCACCGAATCCAAGCTCGCGGGCGCTTTCGTCAACAAACACTCGCTCAACCGAACAAACCAATCCGTGTGTATCAATCTTCTCAAACGTGCATCGAAGAAAACCAACCACATGTTCGTCAACGGTGCCGACCCAACTGTTGTCAATCACATCATCTGGGTGAAGAAATTTTGCGGGCGCATGCTCAAGCAGCCAGTTGCGTCCGCCGCGCTGAGTTGCCACGACTTCGCGAGCCGAGGCATCTAATTCAATAATCACTGCCAGATCGTCATGCGTCGCATGTCGAATCACTGGCTCAATGCTCATGAGCGATTATGCAAAAAGCGGGCAGGTGTCATCGCCCACTGGACACATTGGTGCACCTTTACGAACAAGCAAGAAGCACTGCTTACACATCCGTTCATCGGCACGTTTCGGCTGAATCCCACTTTCGGGATCATTTGACAACTGAATGTCTTCTTCTTCCTCTTCGGGTTCTTCTTCATCGTCTTCACTACGACCCTTGACACGTGCCGCCAAAATGACGCCCAAGTCTTCTTCGATGTCGTCTTCTCCGACGAGCTCGTCGTCATCGTCGTCTTCCTCGTCCTCAGCGACGTCCTTTTTGGACTTCTTCGCCTTCTTTTTGGCCACCAAGGGCACGATTTCGGCCTCGGGATCTTCACCCGCCAAAACCGTGTCTAGGTCTTCGACTCCAAGATCTTCCTCATCTTCAAGTTCGTCATCGTCGAGCAACTCATCGGGGTCAGCCTCTTCAATGGCTCCCTCTTCCTCAAGGAACTCCTCATCAAGTTCTGGATCCAAATTGTCATCATCTTTTGCCATGAGATTTCCTGTTACTCCTGAAGTTTGCCCACCGAAAAACAAAGGTGTGGGCGCGGATAATAGACACTCTTTGAGCCCTAACTGTTGGGTACTTGGGTGACACTAGTCACCAGGATCCATCGCGATGTACTTATTGACCCCCACGACGGGATTCAGCCCGACGTTCAGCAGCCAAACGCTCAAGTTCGGGGGCTTCAACAGTCAGATGCGTCATCGCTTCGGCAATTGCTTTGTGTCCGGCCTGTTCGCCAATCAGACGATGCATTTCTAGAGCCACTCGGCGATAGGCGGGGTGACCTTGGGGCGACGAACGCAATTCGAGCATGTGCATGGCTTCACGGGCGTTGAACTGCATGACGTAGCGCACGCGATAGGCCATTGAAACGGCGTACGAGGCTTGCTGAGGGAAATCAGGCTTCATGGCATCAAAGAGGCTTGCTGAGCGGCTCATAACCTCATCAAAGGCAACTGTCTGTCCTGCTTCATCGATGAGATCAGGGCGGGTGTACCCATGATTGGGAGTCAGCGGCTGCCATTCGATCGTCAAAATACGGTGCCGCTGCATGTCTCGGAAAGCGCCGTAATCCGACAAAACGTCAAACCGGTAGTCAGTACGTTCAAAGGCTCGACCGGGACGGTGGCGGCGATTTTCGCGATCGCCAATATATGCCTTCAAAATGGCGACCTTTTCGGCGTGGCTCATCCGCTGCACACGTTGCATGATTTGGGTCTCAGGCAAACTTGTGTGCGAATAGCAAACCGCCCCAATCAATTTGTCTTCGCCCTCTGGATCAAAATCTGTCAACACGACCGGAGGACTGTGGTCAACAGGCGTCTCAGCGAAGAGGCCATTCACGAGTTCGCTGGTCGATTCACGAGTGTCCGACAAGTAATCACTCCAACGTCCACCACGATCGGCGAGATCGACACGCTTCAAGAAACTCGGAATCACTTTGCGGAGTTCTTCCAACATCAAATCGGCGTAATGACGAGCTTCCGGCAAAGGATGTGAACGCATGCGGATCAACATCGCTTCATACGATTGTCCGCTGCCGTAAATACCGACATTAGACAACGAGGCCGCCGGCAAAACACCTCGCACCGCGTCTAGTGCTTTCGCGCGAGTTGCCATACGGAAAACAAAATCGCTATCGGCAGCATCACGCTTAATACTTGACCGAACATGATCAGTGACTTTTTCAATTAAGTGAGAATACGAATCGAACATGCGATCCATATCGCCAACATAACGAGTTCCGAATTGAGAGTTCAACACCTCCGGGTCACGGTAGAACCGATACCGGCCAGCAAGACGCGCGTCATAAGCGATATAGCGCGTGCTTTGTTCAAGGTAACTCGCGAGTCGTCCCCATTCGAGAATCTTGGTCAAAATATTCGAAGATTGTTCGCAAGCCAGGTGTACACCACCCAGTTGAGCAACCGAGTCGTCGCCGTATTCAAAGAAAACTTTTTCATACAACTCTTCAGCTCGTTCAAGGCCGATCGTTGCGTCGACGCCTTGGTCACCAGCGATATCTAGTTCGCCAACAAACTCGTCTAAGAACAGTCGACGCAGACTTTTATGGGTGCGGCTGTACCGCGCAAATAAAGCACCTTTGACCACCTCGGGTAAGTTCACCAGGGCGAATACTGGACCGTCCAAATTGGTGAAATAACGTCGTAAAACTTCCGACTCCTCGGCGGTGAATTCCTCTGGGGCATAGACCGTCACGGCTTTTTACGCTAGTTGGTCAAATGGTGCCGAGGGTGGAATGGTCGGACTTTCAGTATCCCAAAACGTCGACTTCAGAAGAAACAAGTGAAAACTCTTCGTGCGCTTGTGCCCGCAATTCGGCGTTGGTCCATAAATCGACCACCGTCATCGCCATGGCCTTGGCCCCAACGAGAACTCCCTCGTCTCCAGATTCTGATCCGGCGTAATGAGCGAAATCCTCGGTATGAATTGCGACCCCATCAGGAGCGACTTTGACCATCGGGTGAATAGACGGCAACAGATATGAAACATTGCCCATATCTGTCGACCCCATGACGGGTCGACCATCGGTTCGCGGGTCACGAACTAAACGTCCGAGTGATTCCATGTTGTGCACAAATGAATTCACAATTGCCATGTTGTCGCGGACATCGGCATAAGTGTGATCGTCCCATGTCGCCGACATCGAACATCCACACGCGCTCGTCGCACCCTCAAGACAACTGAGCACCCGTTGCTTCAGAGGCTGCAGTGTTGAAATCGTGTTTGAACGTACATACCAAGTTGCAGCAGCGCGACGAGGAACAATGTTCGGTTTCTCGCCTCCTTCGGTAATGATGCCGTGAATACGTTCAGTCGGGCGAATGTGTTGACGTAAAGCAGCAACATTCATGTAACCAAGAACTGCTGCATCAAGCGCATTTCTGCCTTCCCACGGCGCTGCCGCAGCGTGAGCCGCTTTACCCTCATACGTGATGTCAACCGTATGGACCGCGATCGAATCCATTTTGATGAGATCTGCATCGGCTGGATGAATCATCATGGCCGCGACACCAGCTGAGAAGGCACCATTTCGTGCCATCGCAATTTTGCCTCCCCCACCTTCTTCGGCAGGAGTACCGAGAATACGAACACGACCACCGAGATCGCGCGCCATTGAAGCAGCCACGAGACCTGCTCCAAGACCAGCAGCAGCGATGACATTGTGACCACAACCGTGTCCGATGCCAGGCAATGCGTCGTATTCCAATAACACCAAAACCTCGGGAGCATCGGGGTCACCGACGACTGCTTCAAAAGCAGTATCGACTCCGTACGCGTGCGGAGTCACATCGAGTCCGTATTCAGCGAGCACGCCAGTTAAAAGATCATGCGCGTAGTGTTCGGCATAATTCAGTTCGGGATGAGCATGGATATCGCGACTTACCGCAATTAATCGACCAGCAAGATTGTCGACTGCATCAATGATCGGCTGGTTTGGTGCATTCATAGCAAAACCTTACATCCACAAAAATGCTTCATCGTTGCACACTTCAACACTGAGGCTTTTGACCCGACCAATGAGTTGACGATCGATCCACAAAACCTGATGCGACCGACTGTCACCTTCCCACACAAAATTCTTCATCGACTTCGTCTGAATCAATGGGTGAGGAAGATGAGATCCGGTACTCAATCGCGCCCGCGCCGTCAACCGTTGTCGCAGACCCATGACTTCATCAACTTGAGTGATCTCAACTCGACCATCATTGGGATGACCGCGAGGGGCGATATCCCAATGGCCCAGGAATTGAGCGTTAGCAGCAATAGTCAACGAACCACGCAGCCAACCTCCCCTGATGTTTGATCGCCTCAAAACCACATGTGCTACTGCAATTTTGGACACTATTGATTCGTCGTCACGTCGAAATTCAACTTTCATGATGTCGATCGGCAAACACATCGCCGCTTCACCTGCCACAACTGCACGGTTCTCAGATCCGATTGTGCGCCACATATCACCGCCAGTGACAACAACATTTCGGTGGCCTTCGCCGAGGCAATCTGCTAATGCGCTATCGGAGGACGCCCATGCGAGGTCGCTCGGGGCAACGTCTTCTCGTCCCCAATCTTGGCCGTGCTTAATCACCATCAGATCTCACTATGAAACATCTCCTGGCACCGACGTTGACGCAGCCACAACTCCACGCATCAACAAGTCCGCAGCGGCTTCAGCATTGCGACGCGTTTGTGGAACTGGAGCCATGGTTCCGATCTGTCGCAAGAGGTCAATGAGTTGCTTCATCGTGCGCACGAAATCTCCGCCAGATAATTCTTCGGCTTCGACGACTTCGGCAAAACCCTCGCCAGCAGCCCATGCATAAGCAATTGCGATGTACGTCGGGTCGGGTGCTCGATGTTGATTTAAGGATGCAGCTTCTTCAGTTGCTTGCAACTCTCGGCTCACCGATTCAATGCGACGCCATTTTTTACGAACTTCGGCCGATGGAAACCAGGGAGCCGGAGGTGCTTCGCTCGAACGATGTTCGTACACAAATACCGAGACCAAGGCCGCCAACGAAGCCGGATCTAAGTCATCAAGAAAACCGCGATCAAGACAATCGGCGACCAATAAATCACTCTCATGGAAGGTACGAGCCAGTACTTCGCCTTTTTCTGTTAACGACCAACCCGAGACATAGTCCCAGTCTTGAAGAATGCGCAGCACCCGTTCAAATTTGCGGGCGACTGAGTTTCCTTTACCGCGCACTTGCTCTCGCAGTTGGTCAACATCGCGCGATACCCGATCGGCTTGAGCCGCCGCCTTCAGGCGATCACGCAAGTCGGGATCGTCTTCAACTGGATGCACTGCCTGTCGTCCCGGTTCGGGCGAACTCCATTCACTCGCAACTTCTCTTGCTTGATGCAATCGAGTGATGACAACCTTTTGAAAATCGGGTTGCGTCGGAGCGAATGGTTCAGGAAGTTCAATCTGACCAAGTGCTCGAGGTGGTTCATGAAAGTCTCGCGACGAGAGATTCAGTGTCGCCCGCTTCGCGGTCAAGACAGTGAGTTTCACACCTCCAGAACGATTCGCAGTCGACAGAACAACAGCGCGCCCCGGAATTTTACCTTTGTCAACATAAATAACTGAGCCTGGTCGCAACCGCGCCATTGCGAACTCAATAGAACTCTCACTACGAATTCCTAATGTTCCTTCAAGTCGCGCTCGATAGTCGTGGATATCTCCAAACTGACTTTCTGCAGCAAGACGAAGTTCTGACAGTTGTTCTAAGCGACGGTCAAGCCGAGTTTCAATCTTGACAACATCACGATCGGCTTGATATTGGGCAAAGGAAAGATTCAACAAGTGACGTGCTTCTTCACTTGAGTACGAGCGAACCAAGTTGACTGCCATGTTGTATGTCGGCCGAAACGACGAGGTCAACCTAAAAGTCCGCGAACTCGCCAGCGCGGCTACTTGATCAAAAGTCACAAACGGATTCCACAAAACAACCGCGTGACCCTTGTCGTCCAGTCCGCGTCGGCCTGCTCGTCCAGTTAATTGAGTAAATTCACCCGCAGTCAAAAACTCATGATGTTCACCAGTGAACTTGGACAATTTTTCAATCACCACAGAGCGGGCTGGCATATTGATCCCCACAGCCAAAGTTTCTGTGGCAAAGACGATCTTGACGAGACCTTCAACGAAGCAAGCTTCAACTGTTTCTTTAAAAGGCGGCACCAATCCAGCGTGGTGCGCCGCAATGCCGGCCTCTAATTGAGCAACAAATTGCGGGTAACCCAAGACATCAAGATCATCGTCATCGATATCGCCCAAGCGACTCGCCACGATTTCTTGTATGCGCCGACGTTCATCAGGTGACGTCAAACGTAATCCTTGTTTCAAACATGATTGCGCGGCTTCGTTACAACCGTTTCGACTGAAAATAAAAAAGATTGCGGGCAATAGACCTTCTTCATTAAGGCGATCAACAACCTCAAGGCGGCTAGGCGTATATAACGCCCGCCGAGGTCGGCCCTTCACCTGTCCCCGACCACTCACTTTTCGAGACTGATCTTCAAGCCGTGCTGCTTCTGGATTTGGTCGACCAGAAACCAGCGTCGGAAAAAGATGTTCGCGTTGCGCTGTCTTGTCGCCAACCATGTAGAGATTCTCCAGTTCAACTGGACGCTTTTCTTCAACAACAAACCTCGTCGGACCACGAACCGTGCTGATCCAGTCGGCAACTTCATTGGCGTTGCTCACCGTGGCGGACAAACACACCAACTTGACCTTGCGTGGCAGATGGATAATCACCTCTTCCCACACTGGACCGCGAAAAGTATCTTGAATAAAGTGCACCTCATCGAGCACCACGACGGCAAGGTCGTCAAGGGCTCGGGACCGCGCGTAAATCATGTTGCGCAACACTTCTGTGGTCATCACCACGATTGGGGCTTCTCCGTTCACCGCATTGTCGCCAGTGAGAAGTCCGATTTTGTCTCGACCGTATAACTCAACTAGATCGTTGTATTTCTGATTAGACAAAGCCTTGATCGGCGCGGTGTAAAAGGCTCGTTTCCCGTCGGCCAAGGCACACGAAATTCCATACTCAGCAACAACGGTCTTGCCACTCCCAGTTGGTGCCGCGACCAAAACCGATTCGCCAGCATCGAGCACATCCATTGCTTCAATCTGAAAGCGATCAAGCGGGAAGTTGTAGTGGGCGATCAGCGCCGGCCGGTCAGTCCGCACAGTCACAGTCTGCCTCGTATAACTCGGTGATGAGTGACTTAAGCGTCAACGGGACGATTTCTCGTTCCGAGATGACCGATCAAGATGGATATGAAATAGAAAAGCATCAAAGGAACCGAAAGAAGCATCAAAGTGATGGGATCTCCCGACGGCGTAATCACCGCAGCAATCACCACAATGACCACAATGGCGACTCGCCAACCTTCGATCAACTGTCGTGGTTTCAAGACACCGACAAGTTGCAAAAACACTAACAACACGGGAAATTCAAAAGCGATCCCAAAGGCTGCCACCATGAGTCCGACGAAACTCACATATTTGGAGATCTGGAACGCTTGCTGAACATCGCTCCCCGACCATGAGATCAACCACTCAAGACCCTTGTCAAGCGTGAAATAAGCAAAGAAACCACCAAGTAAAAAGAGTACGACCGACGAAAAGACAAAGGGAATTGCGTAACGCTTTTCTTTCGCGTGCAGTGCCGGAACAACAAATCGCCAGATCTGCCACAGAACCACGGGCAAAGCCAAGATCAATCCACCGTACAAAGAAATCTTTAAACGTGCGTTAAATCCTTCAAGCGGACCGAGTGAATAGAAGTCACAGTTTGAAACCAGATCGGGACGCCTTTGACAGACATTGTCATAAGGTTGGCGCAAGAATCTGAGAACTGGTTCATAAAAGGTCAACACGCCCATCATGCCAATGGCAACGGCTAAAACTGCCCGAATAATTCGCGAGCGCAATTCGCCCAAATGTTCAGTCAAGGTCATGGCATCTTCAGTTGATGCGTCTTTCTTTTCCTTGTTCTTATTCCCGAAAGGTAGTTTCACGAGTTATCACTATCAGCCTCGGGCGGTGGGACAACTTCAGGCATCGCTTTTTCAGGCTTTTTAGTTTCGGGCTCATCTTTGAGGGGTTTCAAAACTGCATCACGCGTCAACTGTGCGGTCTCGCGCAGTTCTTTCATCGGTTCATCGAAAGCGTTTTTAAACTCACTTTGAAATCCGTTACTAATCTTTCGAATCTCGCTGTAGACCCGACCAAACTTACGAATTGCCTCAGGAAGCTTTTCAGGACCAAGAACAATGAGCGCCAACAACAAGATGACGACGATCTCGCTACCCGACAGGTTGAACACAAAATGAGTCTAATTACCAAGGGTCGAGATAAAGAGCCCCGCTGTGGAGTACTTGCTGGAATTCCTCGACCATGCCATCATCTTCATGTGCAGCAACGGCTTCCTTCTCTGATCGACCCCCCGATTGCCTTCGCTCACCGTGGAGCTCGGGCCTACGCTCCCGAAAACACAATTGAGGCTTTTCAACTGGCGCTGCGCCTTGGTGCCACCGGGCTTGAAAGTGATGTCTGGGTCACCTCAGATGGCATCGCCGTTCTCGATCACGACGGAATCGCCCGTCGCCGTGGGCGAAAAATCCCCATTTCAGAGATGGCGCAGACAGACCTGCCCAGCCATATCCCGACACTCGCCGCAATGCTTGAAGCAGTCAGCGGCGATTTTGATTTTTCATTGGACGTCAAAGATCCTGCGGCCTTAAACGCCACTCTTGACGCCGTTCGCCTGGTGAAACCAGAACTTGAACCACGACTCTGGCTCTGCCATCACAAGTGGCAAGTCGTCGCCAGTTGGCGATCTCTGACCGTGGCCAAACTTGTTGATTCAACACGCCTCAGTCGATTGAAGGAAGGCCCCGAACGACGCGCCGCTCAACTGCACGAATCTGGTGTTGATTGCATCAACATGCATCACTCCGATTGGAATGGTGGACTAGTGACTTTGTTTCATCGCTTCAATCGTTTTGCCCTTGGTTGGGATATGCAGCAGGATTATGTGCTCGATGACGGAATCCGCATGGGCCTTGATGGCGTATTCAGCGATTACACCGATCGCATGATCGATGCCTTTGCCCGCAATGTATAACTACTAGAGCCAGGCCCACGCACTTGCGGGCCAGATGACAACGAATGCTCGACCACGAACTTTGTCAGTATCGATTGGTCCAAAGTCACGACTGTCGAAACTTTGCACACGATTGTCGCCCATGACAAAGACCGTGTGTTCTGGCACCACTGTGGGTGCCATATCTGTGTGTGAACCACAACGCGCGCTGGGTTCAATTTGCGATGTTTGTTCGGGATTCAAATACGGCTCATCTACTAGTACACCATCCACATACACGATGCATGAGCGAATTTCTAATGTCTCTCCGGCCAAACCCATCACTCGCTTAATGAGATCATCGTGTTGGGTCTCGTTAGTAACACGATCGAAAACGATCACATCACCGCGGTGAATATCATGGAGTTTGTAAGACATTTTGTTGACCAGAACGCGATCTTGAGGCATCAAGGTCGTCTGCATACTTGGTCCATCGATGTAGTACTGCTGGAACAAGAACAGCCGAATCAATAACGCCGCACCAATAGCGATTACGACAACAAAGACCCATTCCCAAACAGCCCGCATTTGTGTCCGCTGTTTCTCACTCAAGTCCGCACGAATAGCCTCACCGGTTGCAGCATCATCGGGCTCAACCAATGCGCTGTCCTCAGAGATTTCAATTCCTTCGCTCATGACCCTTTAACCGTACAGCGTCAAGACCTACCAACCATGACGCCTCAGAGGGATGCAATCAGTTTTTCGACCCGTTCGTCCCGACTCTTGAGCGGGTCTTTACACAAAACCGTTCTTTGCGCCTGATCATTCAGTTTGAGATGGACCCAATCAACTGTGTAATCACGCTTCTTCTCTTTAGCAGCCCGGATGAATTCCCCTCGCAAGCGAGCCCGAGTTGTTTGAGGAGGGACGTCCATGGCTTCAAGAATGTCGGCATC
>WLMQ01000054.1 GCA_009700145.1 Actinomycetota bacterium | reverse complement strand
TACAGGTTGTCGATGGCGTGACATTTGAGATTGGCGTCAACAACTCCATAATCGGGGCTTTCATGCATGCGCGCGCCGCCAAGATGATGACCGCCGCCTTCCATGGTCACAAACTCGGATGGATCGCCAAATGTCACCGGACCGAAACCAGCCTTCATCAATTCTTTGGCTACTAGTTCAAGCGAAGTTTTGATGTCTGCAACATCTTGATCGCTCACTCGCCAATCGAGTCGAGCCCGCTTTGAACCAAGGTCATCCTTAGCCGAAATCAACGAGATGCGACTCTCGGCATTCCAACGCTGCTCGGTACGCGCGTACAAGCCAATGACGTGTGACGACTTACTTTTCAACGCCGATGGTCGCGACGATTCCCACAACTTCCGCAGCGCTTCACCATGCAGCGACTCTTCCGGAATTGATTCAAGAGGTTCCATCGTGAATGACGTGTTGATCATTCCTCGTTCGGCAGCGAATTCCTCGTTGAGACCCAAGCCAATTTTGAATTGGGTTTTGTCAACATCGAGCGGGTAGTCAGTAAAGCCCACCAAGTCTTCTGGCGCGTGATCGCCACAAAAAACCGCACCAACTGCACCATGGGGATGCTCAAGAAATCCCCGACCCAAAGTGTCGCTTTGACGGAGGCCTTTTACATCGTCGGCAGCAACCAACAATTGGCGAGTGTTTTCGATGCCACCGCAAGCCAACACAAAACAATCTGCCGTTATTTCAAAATCAACTCCGAGATCATTCTTGATATGAAGTTTGCGAGCAGTCACAGCTCCGTCTACTTCTTCGAACGAAAAGCCTTGGCAATTCGCCCCAAAGTAAATCGGCACTGCAGATTCTTGCAAGCGAATGCGGTAGTAGCCACCGAAGCGAAGTTCTTTCGGGAATCGCCACACTGGCGTCGCCAACACGTCGTTACTCGGAATCAAATTCTTCACGCCGAGCCCGTCAAGCAACTCATTCGCATCAAACACATCTCGACCAAGCGTGCAAATTTCTAAGGCATCTTGATAGTCACCTTCAAGATCAGCACGAGCGAATGGCCAACCTTCGCCGAGATCGTTCGTGCGTGGTCCAAAGACGTTCTCTTCAATACGTCGGCACCAACCAATCCAGTGATTGGTCGTGCCTCCGAAATAGCGCAGTCGCCATACATCAAGATCGGGATAGGTGAATCCGGGGCCCGCTGTCACTTCGCCCTTGTAGCGGTCTTGAGATAACACGGTGAAGTCGCGATATCCACCTTCAAGAATGACTACCGATAGGCCCGACTTTTCTAATTCAAGGGCCAGAGTGATTCCCGCAGCGCCCGCGCCAATGACCGCGACATCGCAGCGCGGCAACTCTTTACGATTTGACTTGGCGAGATCAATAAACACTGCTGTTATTCATAACAGCATGAAGCGAGCAATCAAAATTTAAGAACTCCTTTTGGTCGACGCCAACGATTACCGTAAGAGCGATGGTCCACCAACCCACTGCTCTGATTCGTCGTCCCAGCCCGCGACTCGACGAAGGTCTCGTGACCCATATTGAAAGAACTCCAGTCGACTACGAGCTCGCCCTCAAACAATGGGCCAACTATGTCGAAGCTTTGCGACTCTGCAAGTGGAAGATCGTTGAAGTACCGACCGCCGACGATTGTCCCGACAGCGTGTTCATCGAAGATGCCCTCGTCATGTACAAAGGAACTGCCATCATCACCCGACCCGGTAGCGACTCGCGCAAGCCCGAGATCATTGACGTTGAAAAGGTTGTCGCCGAACTCGGCCACCCGGTGACCCGCATTACCGAACCCGGAACACTTGATGGTGGCGATGTCCTCAAAGTTGCTGACACGATTTATGTGGGTCTCGGCGGTCGCACCAACGCTGACGGGATTGCCCAATTTGTTGCAATCGTCGAACCGCTTGGCGCAACGGTTGTCACCGTGCCGATCACCAAGGTTTTGCATCTCAAGTCGGCGGTAACCGCGTTGCCCTCTGGCGAAATCATTGGCTTTGAAGATTTCGTTGATGACCCCAGCATTTTCCCCGACTTCATCGCGGTTCCTGAAGAGTCAGGTTCGCATGTCGTGATCGTCGGAGAAAAGCGATTATTGATGGCTGCCGATGCACCCGAAACCGCCGAGACCTTACGCGATATGGGTTACTTCGTCATTGAAGTCGATATCAGCGAGTTCATCAAACTTGAAGGCTGCGTTACTTGCTTGTCGGTGCGTATCCGCTGACTTCGCCGAGTTCGCGCATCATCTCGTGGAAAACCAATAAGGGCTCTTCCCACTTGGGGCTCAAAAGTCCTTCTGAATAAACACCTGACTCAAGATTGCGTTGCACCGCTTCACAAATGCGCACATCTTCTTCAGCAACGGTTTCATTCATGGCATGAATTCGTTCAAGGTTGGGCGCACCAGGTTCGAAGAAGTACTCAAAGTACAAATCAATTTCGTTGTGACCACGCGGCAACCATCTTTCGACGGCCCAGCCACCAGGGACCACGTTGAATGCAAATGTCGGATATAGCCAACCGAACATGCCAAAGACGCTGTCGCCACGGGGTGGCATGACATGAACATTCCAGCGACGATCATCGCCCAAGATCACCGAATAATTCGATGCATCGGCGTCGCGAGCCATTTCGGGGTGCACCAAAGGAACGTGGTATCCCTCAAGGAAATTATCTGCGTAGGTTTTCCAGTTGCACTTCACGCGACGAATCGTTCGCGAATGAAAGACCAACTTCTCTAAGGGAAGATCTATCAGTGCAGTCGGAAATTGGTCGAGCCAATCAATGAGTGAACAGTTTTTGGTATCAAGCGCGACAAAAATCATTCCACGGAATGAATCAACGAGAATGGCCTCGCGCGTTCCTCTGCTCAACAAAGCAGTCGCGACCAAGTTCGCCGACGAGCGAACTATTTCAATGTCGATCTCGGCGACTGACTCATGCAGCACATCACCAACATTTGGGATGTCACTGTCGTACCCAACATGAACCCATGAATCACCGAAAACTGTTTGGCGTTCGCTGGCATAGACCGCTGGGTCGATATACCAATCGGCAGACAAAGTCGAATTGGTACTCACGCTTTAACACTACTTGCGTTGGGCCAAGTACCTAGCCGTGGCGTCACGACTTTCTGGATCGCGCATGGCATAAACCAACATGTCGGCATCACCAGCACTGCGTCCGGTGCCGGCAATCTCTTCCATCACTGCATTGACCTGTTGTTTTGTCGAATGCAGTGAATACAAAGTCTTCGACGCAAGATTCAGTGCTAATTCAGTCACAGTGGCCTCTAAATCGGCTGAATCAACAACTTGATTGATGAATCCGATCGATTTCGCTTCATCTGCGCCAAACGGGCGACAGGTCAAAACCAATTCTTTAGTGAGGGCTGGTCCGATTTCTCGCACCAAACGTGGAATGCCACCCCATGCCAATGGAATACCTAAATCAACTTCAGGAATGGTGAAAGTTGTTTCGGTTGTTGCAACTCGTAAATCGCATGCGGCAACGAACACAACTCCACCGCCGACACAGTGGCCGTGTACTGCGGCAATCGTTATCTGTGGGACATCGGTCAATGCATCGGTTGCAAGTCGACCAAGATCGGCAGCCTGTCGCGGAGATTCTCCAGCGCTGGCACTAGAAAAATCGTTGAGGTCAAATCCCGCACAGAATGAACGTCCAGCACCCGAAACAATGATCACGCGAATGTCTTCACGAAGTTTGAGCCATGCACCAAGTTGAACGATTTCGCTCATCAATTGTCGTGACAAAGCATTGAGCTTTTTTGGTCGATTGAGAGTGACCCGACCAATCCGGCCGTCAACTTCGACCTTCAACGTTTCGAAGTGCGGTTTCTCAATCATCAGAGAACTCGACGAACCGCTTGAATTCTGTCAACGCTTGGCAGAGTAGAGATTCGTACTAAGCCACCGGTGTACGGAGCTTCAATCCACTGGGTCGCACTAATCGCGATACCAACGTGGCTGATTTGCGCCTGGTTCTTCGTTGAGAACGTGAACACCAAGTCACCTGCTTGAACTCCGGTCAAGCGCCAGTCAACTGCGCTACCGAGTTTTGACTGCGCAAGGCTTTGGTGCGGCAATGAAACTTTGATTTGGGAGTAGGCGGCCATCGTGAGACCTGAGCAGTCGAACGAAGTCGGTCCCGCCATTCCAAATGCGTACGGCTTACCAACTTGGCCTTTTGCGAAATCAAGGACAACTTGCAGACGGGAAGGTGCCGCTGGTGTTGACGATGTCACTGCTACGTTTGCACCTTCGGGCAACTTCACAATCTGCCCTGGCAAAATCACACTGGTCTTCGTAAAGCCATTGACTGCTAAGAACGCTGCAAATGTAACTTTGGCCTTGGAAGCGATTCCGCTCAACGAGTCATTCTTTGCAACGGTATACGTTGAACCGCTTGCAACGCTTAGTGCCACGACTGCAGGAGCAATATTCGACGAAGCAACAACTAGTGCCGCATCAGGGAGCACGATGACTTGGCCTGGCAAGATCACGCTGGTTGCCTTGAAGCCATTAACAGCTAGCAAGTCATTAAAGTTCACTTTTGCTTTGCTGGCAATACCAGTCAACGAATCATTCTTTGCAACAACGTAGGTCAAACCAGTTGTCGCGGTCGCCGATGACGAACTTGAAGTCTTTTTGTTCGATTCTGCAAGGGCACCGGGAACACCGACAACGCCAAGCATGATTGCCGAGCACAATGACACTGCGAGTGTCTTGCTCACTATTTTCATGCTTCGCTTCACGGGTTTTTGTATCGGACCCGTTCACGAAGAACTTAAATAACTATTTGAAAATCACACTCTGAGCAGGCTTTATAGCCCGCAGATCACTAGTCGCGAATCTTACGATCCATGTTCTCGTGATAGATCGCAATCTTAAATTCGCGTTCTGAAAGAATCTGCTGGTTGAAAGCACTCGATTTTTTGGTGCGAGTCATTTGGTCGTAGACAGCAATGTCTTCGCCAACGACACCCTTCAGAACTTCCCAATGCGCCATGGTCTTTTTGTAATAAGACGCATACTCCGGATCGTTCATGTCACCTGGGTAAATGAGTTCCCAACACAAGAATTTCGTGCGGTCGACTCCTAATGGAATCGGCTGGAAGACCTGAAGGTGTTCAGGGTTGCAATTGAACACCGTATTCGGGAAAACCACATAGTGACAAATTGAATTTCGATGGTGATCGTACGTCTCGCTGCTCAATTCATCAAGTGATACGGGTCGCGGCACGAAGCACATGAAGTTGTCGCCCGTGACATGAAATGACGCGAAGCGTGTGGCTTTGGTGAATTCGGGCGGAGAATGATGCAGTTCGGTGACGTGATAGATCTCGTTGAATCCATCAACGATCGCCTTATAATTAATGGGCACGTCCCACTCAATAACTTCATGCAAGATCATGTCTTCCATCTTGAAAGCACCAAGATCGTTCGAGATATCTGGACCAATTGACTCGAGCAACGGGACAGCCTTGTCTGGACCGGCCAAGTTGATCCAAATCCATCCGCCCCACTCGCCTACCGCAACCGGGATCGCACCAATGTCGGTGACATGGTCGTTGCCAAAATCTTCGCGCTCCGGAATTCCGACGAGCTTGCCTTTGGTGTCGTACACCCAACCGTGATACGGGCACGAAAAACGGCGAGCGCCGCAACCAGATTTCTCCGCAACAATTGCTGGCCCACGATGGCGACACACGTTGTGAAATGCCGAAAGTGATTCATCGGCTTGGCGAACAACCACGATGCATTCATCGTGACCTTCATACGTAATCCAGTCGCCTGAACCCTGTACTTGTTCACTGCGTCCAGCGAGCATCCAATGACGACCAAGCACTCGCTCACGTTCAAGTTCAAAACGAGTCGGATCGCGATACACACTTGCGTCCATGACGCTTGGACCGTATTCGGGAAGCGCCTTGACCGACGGACCTAAGCGAGCTGGCAATTCTCCTCGAACTGGAATATGAACCACGTCAACCTCGTTTCCTTACTATATTTCTACCAAAAATACCGAGGTGGCGACGACTGCTACAACCATTCTCGGGGTGTTATGCCAACATATGAGGGTGACGTTCTCAAACAGAGTCGTACGACTTCACGGGGTGTACGACGCCTCCGGAACAATCGTCGGAGAAATCTCGTATTTTCTCCGGCGAACCTTCATGAACCAACATTGCTCACTTTGCGATATCACCCATTCAACGTTTACGCAGCGGCCATCCTGGGACTCTTGTGTTGCTGATCTTGGATGTGAGTTTCACCTCCACCACCGAAACGATGCTCCGGCATCGGTCACTGCAACACCTGGATATGTGGCGCCCTGTGTCATCTGCGAATTCGAAGATGGTTCGCTCAAATTGCTCCTCAATGCAAACGAACTTGCTTCTTGCGAAAACTCCCCCGAACAGTTAATGAAAATCATCACAGAGATTCTTAACCACAACTCAGAATCGTCGTCACCGCTATGAAAGTCATCGCTGGTATGAGCGACCGCATTCCCTTGAATGACATTGGTCGCTACGCCCAACATGTTGAGGCCCTCGGTTACGACATTTTGCATATTCCCGAGACAATCCACGACTCGATGGCCGTTGCTCTTTTGGCGCTCGAACACACCACAACCTTGAGAGTTCAGACCAGTCTCACTTTGGCATTCCCACGAAGCCCGATGTTGCTCGCGCTGCAGGCCTGGGATCTCTCGCAGATGAGTGGTGGACGTTTCGATCTTGGACTCGCAACCCAAATCAAACAAAACATTGAAGGTCGCTTCGGGATTCCGTGGTCATCACCCATCCGCAAGATGAATGACTACGTCATTGCAGTCAAAACGGCGTGGAACAGTTTTGCGACGGGCGATCCATTCATAGTTGATACCGAGCAATACCGTATGAATCGGTTGCAACCATTTTTCAACCCAGGTCCGCTTGCTCACGATGGTCCGCAATTGCTTCTCGGTGGAGTAAACGACAATGCGATTCGACTTGCCGGCGAAGTTGCCGATTGGTTTGTCACTCACCCCACCAACTCGCATCCGCGATTTTTACGCGACAGAGCATTGCCCCGACTCGCCGAGGGAATTAACACCGCCAACCGAACTTCGAACGATGTTCAAGTCGCTATTGCAATTCCTTATATCACTGGCCCGAATCAATTAGCCGTTGATCAAAGTCGCGAAGCACAACGAGCAGTATTGGGTTTCTTGTACTCAACTCCCGCCTACCGACGAACCCTTGAAATATTTGGCTGGGACGATTTAGGTGCCCAATTACAGCTGATGACTCGTAGTGGTGATTGGTCGCAACTCGGACTACTGATGACCGACGAAGTGCTCGATGCCCTCATTCCTTCAGGTACATGGGACGAACTTCCAAGTGTCATCAACGATTGGTTTGGCGGATTGGTCGATGCCGTCCTGATTCAGCCATCTGACAACTACAACGACGAGTTTGCCCAACTCATTAGTCGCGTCAAACTAATTGAGTCACGACTCAACGCCGCGTGACGAGTTCGTCACGATGGCAACGCCCACCAAAATAATGGGCAATGCAATCGCCATATTGGTCGAAACATGTTCATCACTCAGCACGACGCCAAGTAGCACCGCGATAGCCGGATTGACGTAGGCGTAGCTCATCGCCAATGGCCCACTCACATGACTAATCAAGTAGGTGAACGCAGTAAAGGCGACGATCGAGCCGATGAAGATCAAGTAGACAACCGCCAGCGAACTGCGCATGCTCGGCATCTGAATGTCTTCGCGAGTAATCAAGGTTAAAAGCAAATACACAATCGCTGCTGCGGCCATTTCAAAAGCGGTTGCCATAAAACCAGATGGCATATCAATACGGCGACTGAGAGCCGAACCAAAACTCCAGGAGAGACACGCAACGAAAACAAGCGATGTTCCGCTCCATGTTCCGGAAAGACCATTATCTGAAACGAGAACTAAAACTCCGGCCATGCCGATCAACATGCCCACCCATTGCATGCGAATAGGCCAGGTCTTCCACAAGCCTCCCCACAACGACATCAACATCGGCTGAATCGCAATGATCGTGGCAACCAAGCCCGAGTCAACACCACGGTCTTCAGCCACAGTCACCATGCCCAGGCCGCCGATCAGCAACAGCACTCCAATCAACGAAGCGTTGCGTATCTGCACCCTCGATGGCCAGGCAACTTTCTTGGCTTTCAACACGCTCAACATCACCGTGCTCGCCACGGTAAAGCGAATGCCCTGCATCAGGAACGGAGGCATGGTCTCAAGGCCAATCTTGATTGCCAAATAGGTCGATCCCCAGATGACCCATACCGCTGCGAGCGATAGCACAACCGTGCGATTAAAAGTGACGGGGGTACTGCTCGGCATTCTTTCTAGTCTCGCAGATACCCTGATCAACATGAGTACCAATTTGGGTGCCAACTCAAGTTCCCTGACCGATCCCCAAACGCCTTTATGCGTTCTTGGTGACTTTGCTTGGGATGTTCTCATTCGCACGAACTCCGAACTGTTACGTGGTGGAGACACATTTGGTGAAGTGATGCTCACGCCCGGCGGAAGTGCAGCCAACGTTGCGGTCTGGGCCAGTCGATGCGGAATGAATACGCGCTTCGTCGGCAAAATTGGTCGTGATCGATTTGGACAACTTGCCCAAGAAGACCTCGAACGCGAAAGAGTTATTGCTCACCTCGTCGAAACCGAAGCCCACTCAACGGGATCAGTTGCGGTGTTTGTTGATCAAACCGGCCAACGCTCGATGGTCTCGGGTCACGGCGCCGACTTTTATCTGATGTCGAGTGAGTTACCCGTTGAGGCAATCTCTTCAGCGCAACATTTACATCTCACTGCTTGGTCTTTCTTCACTGATCCTCCTCGTTCGGCTGCTCGCAAAGCGGCTCGCCTTGCTCGTGAACATGGCGCAACAGTTTCTTTTGACCCTGGCTCATTTCAGATGATTCAAGAAATGGGTGTCAGTAACTTTTTGGCAGTCACTGCCGATCTCGACTTTGACATCGTTCTCCCCAATAAAGAAGAGGGTCAAGTTCTTACTGGCTGCGACGAACCGTTGGCGATCGCAGAAGCGCTCACAAAAATATTTCCTCGAGCACTCATCGTTTTAAAACTTGATGCCGAAGGTGCTCTGCTGTACGACAACGGAAACGCAACTCATATTCCGCCGGCGACCAACAACCTGGTGGATGCGACTGGTGCTGGTGACTCATTTGCTGGATCTTTCTTGGCGCATTATCTCGTTCACAAATCGCCCGTTGAAGCCGCGCGTTTCGCAACCACAATTTCGGCATGGGTCATCGAGCACATCGGGGCACGACCCTCGGCAGATGCTCGACTCAAGACAGTTCTCGCAGCTCGCCAGAGATAGTCACCCCCAATAGACACCTGCCTAGGATGTCGTGCATGGAACTACGAATTATTGGTCGTCGCGCGCTGGTCACCGGAGGTTCAAGTGGTTTGGGTCTCGCTACTGCTCGAGCACTCGCCGCAGATGGAGTCAGCGTCGTCTTAGCTTCACGATCGGCCGAGAAACTCGCCATCGCCAAGGACTCAATCAAGCCCGCTCATGGCGCAACTGTGCATTGTGTCGTAGCCGATGTGAGCGATCTTGCACAGATCACTTCATTGATTGAACAAACCAACAATCTTCTGGGCGGAATCGACATTTTGATTGCCAATGCCGGTGGGCCTCCCCCCGGCAACTTTGCTTCAACTCCCATTGAGGCATACGACGTGGCGTTGCGATTGAACCTGGTGTCAAGTGTGGCCATGTGTCAAGCCGTTGTGCCCGCCATGCAAAAACAACAGTGGGGTCGCATTTTGGCGATTACATCAAGTTCAGTTCGTGAACCAATTGATCGTTTGATTTTGTCGAACACTGCACGCGCTGGGTTGACCGGTTTCTTGAAAACTCTCGCGCGTGAAGTCGCCAAAGACGGCATCACAGTGAACTCGATTCAGCCCGGATTACATCTCACCGACCGTTTGTCGTCGCTGTATCCCGACCCCGTTGCACTTGCATCTTCAATTCCGGCTGGAGTCGTTGGCGACCCTGACGACTTTGGTCATGTGGCAGCATTCATGTGCTCAGAACATGCCAAGTTCATGACCGGTGTCGGCTTGCCACTCGATGGCGGAGCATTACACGGACTGCAATAAACAGCCGCTGACTAAATCACCAGTACTTGGCGAGTAATTCAAGACTGCGCACTCGGGCCGAAGTCTCGTACGCAACCGCAGTCACCATCGCTTCGTCGGCATTGACTCGCTGAACCAATTGATGAAGTTGTTCGGCAACCTGTTCGCCATTGCCAACGATGCGGCTCGATGGCATTCGTTCGGCTTCAGCGATATCAGGATGACGAGCCGCGTCTTCTGCCGAGGGCAATGGCAAGAATCGACCAGTTCGACGCAAATAACCGGTCAATCGTGATGACTTAGCGTGCCACAGTGCTTCTTCGTCGGTGTCGGCTGCCAAGACATTGGCGGTCACAATCATGTGTGGCTCGCTCAAAATATGCGATGGGACGAAGCGTGAACGATAGATCTCGGCCGCTTCAAATGTTCCACCCATGTCAAAGTGGTGAGCAAAACCAAAAGGCAATCCCAACTTGGCGGCAAGATGCGCGCTGTATCCACTTGATCCAAGCAAAAAGATTTTGGGATACGACGAGGCAGCAGGTGTCGCCTTGAAGTGATCACCAATCGTTGTATCAAAACGACGATCACCTAAAAGATCCATCAATTCAAAAAGGTCCGTCGGGAAATCTTCGGCACCTAAAGCATCAACAGATCGACGCACCGCTGCAGCAGTTCGTTGATCGGTTCCGGGTGCTCGACCAATTCCGACGTCAATGCGTCCGGGGTGCAGAGCCTCGAGCATGGCAAACTGCTCGGCCACTACCAACGGCGCGTGGTTGGGCAACATGACTCCACCCGATCCCACATTGATACGTGATGTCAGCGCGGCAAGATGACCAATCAATACCGGCGGTGCTGTGCACGCGACACTTGGCATGTTGTGGTGTTCAGCCACCCAAAACCGCTTGTAGCCGGACGCATCAGCGCACTGAGCCAGAGTGGTGGTTTGAGTCAGCGCATCAGCACTTGACGCACCTTCACGAAGAATTGACAGGTCGAGAACCGATATCGGCACACCCTGTCGTCGAGTCATCTCAGTAAATCGGCTTCTGTTAATCAGACAGAAGCGTTGGCAGCGGCGCGACGGACAGCAGCAACGACTTCATCGGCTGGTGCACCGGGGCCAAGAATTTCGGCGATTCCGGCAGCCTTCAATTCAGCAACATCGCCGTTCGGCACGATGCCACCGATCACCACAGGAATATCGACGCCACGGGCACGGATCGCTGCAACAACGAGCGGGGCAAGAGTCATGTGTGCACCCGACAACATCGAGAGACCCACGACATCAACGTCTTCGTCAACAGCGGAAGCTGCAACTGTTTCGGGAGTCTGAAAGAGGCCGGTGTAAATGACTTCGATTCCGGCATCGCGCAACAAGCGAGCCACAACTTTGACACCGCGGTCATGGCCGTCAAGCCCAACTTTGGCAACGAGAACTCGTAGCGAGGTGTTTTCAGTGTTCATCAGATTGTTGGTACCTCAACGTGACGACCGAATACTCCGGCCATGGTGTTCATCATTTCGCCAACCGTGGCGTACACATTTGAAGCATCAATCAAAGCCGGCATCAAGTTGACTTCGGTGTCTACTGCATCCTTGGCCAAACGATCAAGGGCGTCTTGCACTGCTGCTTCATTGCGATCTTGTTTCACCGATGACAAACGCTCACGCTGCTTCTTTTCATCAGCATTGGTGATCTTCAGGGTGTCCATCTGGTCCTCTTCGTTACCTTCAAGGAACTTGCTGACGCCAACAATCGTGCGCTCGCCACGGTTGAAGGCCCGCTCGAGGTCATAGGCGCTGTCGGCGATACGACCCTGGAACCAGTTTTCGTCAATACCGACGATGCAACCTTCAAGCATTGAGCCGTGGCCCATTTCGTCGATCTTGGCGAAGATCTCTTCGGCGCGTCGTTCCATCTCGTCGGTGAGAGCTTCGACGTAATACGAGCCGCCTAGCGGGTCGGCGACATGCGCGACATTGGTTTCATGAGCAATGACTTGCTGAGTACGCAACGCGATGCGAGCCGAACGTTCGGTTGGCAATGCCAATGCTTCATCCATTGAATTGGTGTGCAATGACTGGGTTCCACCAAGAACACCAGCAAGAGCTTCAATCGCAGTTCGTACGATGTTGACTTCGGGCTGTTGAGCGG
>WLMQ01000053.1 GCA_009700145.1 Actinomycetota bacterium | reverse complement strand
CCACTTTGGGGTTCAGAGTATTCACAATGATTCCTTGCGTGAATGAACGCCGCAAACTTGTTGTTGTCGCTTCGGTTTCAATCTCGGTTGGTTTGCGTAGCAGGGTTCGAATCCCGACAAAAACGAGATAGCCAACACCGAGCCACTTCACGACGTTGAAAGCTGTCGCTGATGTTGCGAGTACTGCTGAAAGTCCGACGGATGCGGCAATGACGTGCACAAAGTTGCCAAGTTCGAGCCCAGCTACTGCGGCCAGACCAACTTCGCGACCATCAGAGACGCTGCGATTGAGGACATAGATCACAGCCGGCCCAGGAATGAGCAATAGTGCAACTGATGCAATAGCGAAAGTGATTATTGAATGCAGGTCGGGCACGAGATAACTCTAGACCTCAACGTCGATGGGCGATGAAGGAATTCGGTTTTCAATAATGTTCACTGCATGAGTGTGTAGCCCGGCGGGAACGAATGTGGTTTGTTCGGCTGTGGCAATTTCGTCAATATGCCACCAACGCAATTCAAAAAGGTATTCGGCGTTGAGGGTGTGCCAATCAAGGGAAGGTCGAGGTTCAAATATCTGTGGCACTCGCACGAGATGAATGTGTTCGCGTTGGCCATCCCACTGACCATTGATAAAGGCAATGCGATGTTCGCGAGTCCAGATATGAGGACCGATTTCGGCATCGTGTAATCCGACTTCTTCAATGAGTTCGCGGCGCAGTGCCGTGACGTGGTCTTCGCCATCGTCGAGGCCTCCGCCTGGAAGGGCCCAACGAGTGCCCGCGGGAAATTCAAAGCGCACTAACAAGATGTGTTTGCTTGGGGTGAGTAGCAGAGCACGTGCTGCATTTCGTATGCGCAGTGCAGCTGCATTGCCTTCAGTCGGAGGGTTGGTCATTGAGTCCATCGTTCATCATGCGGTACATCTCGTAGATCGACTTACAGTCTTCACACATCGGCAACTTCTTGGGGTCGCGCGATGGAACCCACACATGACCACACAGGGCTTCAAGTGGAGTTCCGTAAATACGGGCCTCCATTACTTTTGCTTGCGCACTTTCGCCTGGCTCAACTTTGACAATATGGGCCACCGTTGGTTCGCCGGTTTGAGTGTCTTCATCGAGTCGAGTGTCAAGAAGAGTCGAGCCTGCGGGGTGGGCAGTCATGGGGTCGTGTGAGGCCATGACATAAGTCAAGCAGACGCCTACACCTGGGGACATGCCGTTGTACGAAAGTTCGGCCACACCAGCACCAGCGCCCTGTTTGTGATGTAAGTTGCAGGTCATGGCTTCTTGGATTGTGAACCTGATCGTCGCTGGTTCAGCGATTGGTATTGGTGCAATCGGAACGCGTGTCATTGGAGAAGCTTCGAAAGCGAAGCCGATTCCGGTGAAGGTTCGTAAACCTCGCCAGCGTTAACCCCGTGGCTATTTACGTTGATGAGTGCCGCTGGTGGCATAAAGAACGCCAGTGGTGTCACATGGTGAGCGATGTCAGCCTTGAAGAATTGCATGCATTTGCTGCAGGCTTAGAAATTCCACAACGTGGGTTTCATCGCGACCACTATGACTTGCCCGAGACGTATCGCAAGCAGGCGATTGCATTGGGCGCAATTGAAGTGACAAGTCGTGAACTGTTACATCGCATGCGCGCCGCCGGGCTGCGCGTACGAAAAGGTCGGGACATATCAACTAATGCGAGTCCAAACGCCGCATTCGTCGTCGGTGGAAAATCCAACATCAGAAGCAGAAATCGTGACATAGATCGGCCCAGCGGATGAGACAAAGTCATTTGAAATGGTTTCATTTGAGTTGCCACCGAATCCGCTTAGGCGTTCCCAGTAACATCCATAAATTGCATTAGCTCGATAAGTCCCTGAGCTAACTTCCCCATTGACGCTCCAAATCCCTGGGGCGATTCCGCTGACGGGTGTATTTGGGCGAATATAGGTCTTTAAAATTCCGCAGTCGCTATCAAACTTAAAAGCTCGGTCTGTACCTGCAATGTCAACAATTACCTGGCCATTGAATGAGCGAAAATCGTTTGTGATGATATCTACGAAGTTTCCGCTCAGACCGCTAAGTCGCTCCCAATAACAACCATCCGTCGCATATGGAAAGTAGTACCTGCCAGCAGGTATTTCAGATCCGACCAACCTGGTACCCGGCTGGATCGAAAGAATGACTGGTGGGGGGACTGGGCACACAATTGTCGATCCACTTGGGGTAGTCCCGTCAAAATAGCCAGTGACATCAACAAGAACATCAACTGTCCCAGATTCGTTGCGGATATTGATTTGGCCACCTGAGCCGACTCCGACAAGTACCCCGTTGGGAATAGTTTGATTTGCAACAAAATTTAGATTTGATGAAGCGGGTTGATTAGATCCAGTTGGCCATATTGTGAGAAAACTCTCAGTTGTTGGAGATGTGGCAGTTACGTTTAACGACACTGCCCCTACGTTTGCACTTGGAATCGGGCTTCCTGAGGCAACTTTTAAGGTTCGGGTTTCGCCTGCGGAAAGTTTGAAGCCACACGTTCCAGTGCGTGTATCCAGAAGGCGTTGAGGTTGTACGGGTGTCAGAGAACCACTTGGAAACCAACCAGTTATATCGACGATGATGTCTACTGAGCCGAAGGAGTTGTTTAAGTCGATATATCCGTCAGTCCCAACACCTACGACAACAGAATTCGCAATCGTTTGACCACCTGTGTAGTTGAGAGAAGAGGCAACAGGTTTCTGACTACCATGTGGCCAAACCGTCAAAAAGCTTTCTTTCGTTGGTGCTGTCACTGTGATGTTGATTGAAACTGCAGGCGCATTTGCCGGAATTCCAGGAGTACCTGCGACGAGGAGACTTCGAGTTTCCCCTTCAGAGATTTTTGCTTGGAGAGTGCCTACGCCTCTTCTTGAGTCCATAATTCGGTTCGGTTGAATTGGGTTAAACCCTGCACCGCTAAACCATCCCATAACATCAACGACTAAGTCAGTTGAACCAAATGCATTAAAGAAATCAATACTGCCATTCGTTCCAATGCCCACGATTGCTGAATTCGGGATGGTCTGTCTAGCCTCGAAATTCACACTTGACGAATCAGGGCGCGAACTTCCGCTTGGCCATGCAGTGACATAACTCTGCGTTGATGGATTCACAGCTGTGATATTCAGCGCGACGGCTGTTGCTGATATCGGGATTGAGCCCACTCCAGCTATTTGTAAACTGCGGGATTCACTTGCTCCAAACTTTTGAACAGGTCCACCAATTCCAGTTCTAGTGTCCAAGAGTCGTGCCGGTTGGATAGGAGTAAATGCCCCCTGTGTAGCTTGGGCCAAGTTGGGGACAAATAACACGGCAGAAAATAGTGAAACTGTTAATAGAAGTATCTTCTTCAGCATGCTTTGATGGTACCCCGACATGAGAGAAGCATTTCCCTTGTTGCTTAACAGTATGAATCAAGGCCGACATATCAGTCGGTCCAGTTAGTTGAGCGACCGAATTCGGTGGGGACGCTGCGTGAATTTCGCTTGGTAACTACGAACCAATCGATGAGTTGAATACCTTGACTGGTGAACCACGCTGAGGTGAGATCGAATTCGTAGATGTCGTTTTCATCAAGAACGTCATGATCGCGATACGAATACACAATGACATTGGGCGTCTCGTGGTGATCAAGCGAAACAGCCAGTATTTGCCGAATGTCGTCGAGGTAATGCGCCCCATTTTCAAAGAGCAAGACTCCGTGGCCGATTGATTGGTGATCAAGTGGAACCACGGCAATATCTGAAGGGTGACTTGATGTGTGAAGCGCGTCGCCAAGCGTTGCAGCAATAGAGGCTGATGTGATGGGGTCGACTCCGCATGCAGGAATCGGGCGATCGGGTTGTTGATGTGATGTGGTCACGAAAGACCTCCGGGTCATGGCCAAGCAATGTGTGGCTTGGAGATGGAACGAGGGGAAGTCGTGAAGAGAACTTAGAGAAGGGGTGTTGCAGGCTTAGCCGACGATGACGATGCTGGCGACGACACTGCCGATGATTGCGATCACGGGCACTAGGTAACTCAACCACTGCGGTTGCTTCTGTGAAGGCGGCGAAAGCATGATGCTGCCGCAGACCGCCCCCATCACGATTCCACCGATGTGGCCTCCGATTGAAATACCGGGGATGGTGAAGGTCAGCAACAGGTTGATCATCAACGTTGCGCCAAGTCCGGTTTGGAAAATATTGATTCCGCGTCGGTGCATGCCGATTGCGGCAGCTCCCATCAGCCCGAAGACTGCCCCAGATGCTCCGCCATGCAACCCAGTGCTACTTCCTTCGATGACGAGAACCCCAAGTGATCCACCAAGCAAACAGGCAAAGTACAACAAACCAAAGCGCACACGACCAAGAGGTGCTTCGAGAAGCTTTCCTAATTGGAAAAGCAAATACATATTCATGGCAATGTGCAAAATTCCGAAATGCAAGAAGCCTGATGTGATGAGGCGGTACCACTCGTGATTATACGAGAGCAACAATTTATTTAGTCCAAGATCAACTTCACGCGACGAGACGCTGCTACCAAACCCAGCAGTACTTGTGTCACCGATGAGCACCCAGATGAAAACTGCGATATTGATGCCCATGATGACCCGAGTCACGAGAGCATTCTGTGAGGCGTTCCAATCTTTCGCGCGAACTGTTGCGGCTGGTCGAGAGGCTTTGATGCAATCGGGGCACTGACTACCAATGCTGACTGCTTGTAAACAATCACCGCACGCTGGCCGTCCGCATCGGGTGCATGAACGACCCGTCGGCATATTGGAGTGGCGATAACAACGGGGCAGAACTGGGGGAGCGAAATCAGATGTATCAGACATAGTGACTAGATCAGACGGTAGTGGCTGAGGCACCAAATGCTGTGGCAGTAACGGGTCGGCCGATGCGATAACCCTGCACTAAATCACAACCGAGCAAGCGCAGTCGCTCAATTTGAGCATCGGTTGTGACCCATTCGGCGATCACGGCCATATTAAGACTGTGCGCTAATTGCACGATGCCACGCACGATGGGGTCATCGGTTTCGTCTTCACCGAGAGCGCGCACAAATGATCCATCAAGTTTGAGGTAATCGGCAGGACACGAACGTAGGTGTGATAGCGATGAGTAGCCAGTTCCGAAATCGTCGATGGACAACCGCACTCCGAAGCGTTTCATTGACTGCAAAGTACGCAAGGTATTCGTCGTATCTTTCATGAGCATCTTCTCATCAAATTCAAGAGCCAAATGTTGTGGCTGTAAATCAAAATCTTTGATGGCAGCCAGAGTGCGTTCAACAAAACGAGTGTCACCAACTTGGCGCGGCGAAACATTGACGTGAACAATGAATTGGCGATCAATGCGCTTTTCGTTCAGCCATACGCGCATATCGGAGCACGCTTGACGAATCACCCATTCGCCAATTGGGACGATTGCGCCTGATTCTTCAGCAAGATCTACGAATGATGATGGGGTTAATAAGCCAAGTGTTGGATGGCGCCAACGCAACAGGGCTTCTGCACCAACAATCTTGCTCGAATGCGGCGACATGATCGGCTGATACACAAGATGAAGTTCGTTGTTTGCAAGCGCTTGTTCGAGCGATGCCGACAACGTGGCACGCTCTTTGGCTGAGTTGCGCATGTTGTTGCTATATAACTCGCATCGTGAACGCCCGCGCATTTTTGCGTGATACATGGCGGTGTCGGCGTTGCGCATCAGTGCAACTGCGGCATCAACTAGTGCTGGTTCATCTATTTCGCCTCGTGTCATTGCAACACCGAGGCTTGCGCCAGTCACTACTTCAATGCCTTGCAGTAGTACTCGACCAGTAATTGAAGTACGTACGCGTTCAGCGAGATCCATGGCTGCTTCTTCGTCGGTGAGACCTTCACATAAGATGACGAACTCGTCTCCACCAATTCGGGCAACGATGTCGCCGGGGCGCGTCGCCGAAACTAAGCGGCGACCGATGTTGGTGATGAGAGCATCACCGTTTTCGTGACCAAGGCTGTCGTTGATGTCTTTCAATTTGTCGACATCTAAAAAGATCACCGAAACTGTTGATGTGGTTGAGCGAGCTCGTTCAATTGCCTCTGACAATTTACGAATGAACAATGTGCGATTAGGGAGGCCAGTCAAAGCGTCGTGAGTTGCAAGGTGCGCAAGTTCGGCTTGTAGGCGCAATGACGAGCTGATATCGCGAGCCAACATGGTGATGCGGTTGTTGGCGCAGGCCACTTGAACATCAAATGTATGGAGTTCGTTGTCGGATCCGCGCAGGCCAACTTCGCCACGCCAATGTGAATCGGGAGTGGACAAAATTTCGCGGGGCATCTGATCGCGTACCGAAACTGCCATTTGATCAAAGTGGCTTGCTGCAGCATTGAGATGAAGAACCGCGCCATTCATGTCGGTGATGATGGTCGGATCTTCTGAAGCTTCAAGAAGTGCAAGCAGTTGACCCGATTCATGCGAGAACAACTGTTGATGGTTGGGCATGGCGACGACGACGCCCGAATAGCCGATGATTGACCCGTCGGCATCGAGTAATGGATTCGCGAGAAAACGAACGGTTGAATTTTGTCCATCAGTGCTTGGGAGGTTGACTTCGATATCAATAGGTAGCGATGAGTCAATGGCGTGCCGCCAAGCCAATTCGGCGTTGGAGCGTTCGTCGGGGTGGGCGTTGGCCCAGGGTGCTCGACCAACAGGCACTGGACCGCCGGATAAGGCAAGTTCACGAAATCGCGAATCGGCCGAGGTGAGTCGGCCCGAAGCATCGGTATCGAAGAGTCCGATCTGGGTCATTGGCGTGGACGAACTGATATCTCAGTTTGGCAGATTGTGGTGAACTCAACGCGGAGGGTGGTCGCCCCGCCATATTCACCCACTTTGGAATCTCGCTGCCGCTAGGCGGCAGCGAGATTCCAAAGTGGGTGAATATGGACGTTAGGGGGCGGTGGTGTCGAAGCTGGCGTCGCCTTCGACCGGCAGCGTCGTCGTGATGATCGACTCATTTTGATTGCTAGCCGGTGGCTTCATATTGCGACCATCATCGGCGCACGCACCAAGGGTGAACAGCACGGGAATCAGCACGAGGGGGAGCAGTCGATGTGTCATTGCTCTCAACTTTACGGTGGCTGAGCGACCTTGGGGTGCAACTAGCCTGAGAACGATGTTTGCGGCCCCGGAGAGTCCATTGTGCGTGTTGACAATCCATGCGCACCCTGACGACGAGGCATCAAAGGGAGCGCCGACTCTGGCGAAATATCACGATCTTGGAGTCCGCACCGTTTTGGTGTGTTGCACCGGCGGCGAAGAAGGCGACTTGCAGAATCCGGCACTGCGTGACGAGGGTGGACCTTTTCATGGGATGACCCCCGAAGAAGAAAAGCAGCATTTGGCTCGCATTCGGCCAGTCGAGCTTGCACAGTCGGCGCAGATCATCGGGTTTGATCAGGTGATCATGTTGGGGTATCGCGATTCGGGGATGGCCGAGTCACCTCCCAATGCAAACCCAGACTGTTTTCATCAGGCGTCGCTTGACGAGGCGGTCGGTCGATTGGTTTCAATCATCCGACGTGAGCGTCCACAAGTGATCATCACGTACGGCGATGATCAACGTGGTTATCCGCACCCCGATCACTTAAAGGTTCATGACATCTCGATTCCGGCTTTTGAACGTGCCGGAGATGACATGTGGTATCCGTGGGCAGGCGAACCGTGGCAACCACTCAAGATGTATTACTCGGTGTGGTCGCGTACGCGGTTGATCGCAGTGCACGAAGCGATGTTGGCCAAGAACGGAAAATCGCCATATGACGACAAATGGTTGAATCGTCCAGGCCAAGACGAGCGCATCACGACTCGTATTGATGTGGCGTCGCATATGTCGGCACGATCGGGCGCACTGCGAGCGCATGCAACTCAAGTTGACCCCAAGGAATCATGGTGGTTTGGGCTCGATGACGATGAACTGGCGATCGCGTACCCGTATGAAGATTGGGTCCTTGCAAAATCGGCTGTTGGTGCGCCCGATACTGATGTTGTGGAGATTGATTTGTTTGCTGGAATTAAAGATGTGATTGCGCTCAAGCCTGGTCAGTCATTGCCAAGTCGCCTGACAAGTCCTGCATTAGTCGGAACAGAAATCGGAGAAGTGGCATGAGTGATGCACGCACAATTCAGTTTCGCCTAGTGATGGGTAAGGGTGATGAACGAGTGGCTGGCCCAGATGACGCCGACACCGTGGCGACAATCGCAAAGGCTGATGCAACGATGGATTTATCGGTTGCCTTTATGAAGAGCAAATTGAAAATCACTGGAGCAACTGGCCCACTTTTTGATGCGCTGTCAAGTGGTGAAGCCGCAGCAACAATTGCTCGACTCTTGAACGAAGGCTAAGTAGTTCTAATTCGTTCGGCGCATTGCCGCGCGTAATTCGCGATAGCCAATCACGATTGCATCTTGTTCTTGCAACAAGTCGGTGACTGTTGTGTCGTGCAACGCTAAATCAAGATCGTCAATCCACTCTTCGGCATGATCGGTGAGAGCGCGAACTTCGGCGGTATCGATACTTGGCTGAATGTGAATCTCGGTGACGCCTGGTTGCAGGTTACGAATTGCGTTATATACGCGATCACGACTTCCGGCACGCCAGTCGTGATCGAAGTGATCGGGGAAAACAATTCCTTCTTCAGCGGCGAGTCGACGGAATGGGAAGCCAGCTTGTTCGGCGGTCAACGTTGACGGAAGGCGAATCGGCAACTGAAACTCAACTGCCAATTCAAGATAGATGTCAAAGAACTCGGGGCGCAAAGTGATCACGCTGAGGTGGGGTGCAAGGTGCGAGACATCAAAGCCCCAAATAGAAGCGCGCTCAATTTGAGCGCGACACTCGCGAAGAACTTCAGCGGGGTCGGCGTGTTCCCAAAGATCATCAACGTTGCGTGGAAAACCGCCATCGCCCGACAAGAGGGACGGAGCGTGCGTGATCGGGCCCCAGCGATAGAGCGCATGTTCGGCGTTCAGTGTGATGTGCACACCGATGTCTTCGCCGTCGTACATCTCGGCGGCGTGACGAGCCCAAGGTGCGGGCACCATGACTGACGCACATGAGGCGATGCCATTTCGAATTGCCGAATACACACCGATGTTGGCGGCATGGCATGAACCTAAGTCGTCACACGAAATAATGACCAGCTTTTGGCTGGCTTCGTAACCGAGTCGCTCGGCGAGACTGATCTCGTTGTTGCTCACGCCGTCACGCTATCGGCGAAGGTTAGGGCTCTGATGCACACTCGCCCCACAAGCCAATTTTCGAGTTTTGGGCAGTCTGCGCCAGCCCCGCGAATTCACCTGCAAAAGCAGTGTTGGGAGCGATTGAAAGCGGGCGGGCATATCCATTGACGATGAGGTCTTGGTTGATGAACAGTTGGTCGGAGGTGCGATAGACGTATCCGAGAAGTCGCCCATATGGATCACGGGCTTCAACATCGCGTTGAACCAAAACGGGCGTGTCAACAGGCAGAAGTTCTTTGGTGTGTTTGGAAGCTTCGGGGCCAAAACACTGAATGGGCGTATTCGGTTTTTTCGTTTCAGGAGTATCGATGCCGATGAGCCGAACTCGCTCGGTATGGCCGCTCATCGAAACATCAACGGTGTCTCCGTCGATCACCCTGACGATGCGACCATTCGCGCCATCGGGCAATGGCTGACTTGATGATGAACAGTTGCTCAAAATCAAACAGGTCAGGACCGCGATGAGTCCTGACCTGTTGATCACTTTTAATCCCATAGCAACACTGTGGGAATTGCTATTTGTGTGGCGGTTAATAATTTGTCGTGAGGCTTAGAGGCGCTCGATAAGGGTTCCGGTGCCAAGACCGCCACCGCAGCACATCGAGATCAATCCGTAACGGCCACCCGTGCGCTCGAGTTCGTAAAGAGCCTTAGTCGTCAGAATTGCACCGGTGCTTCCGAGTGGGTGACCCAGAGCGATTGCTCCACCATTGGGGTTGGTCTTGTCGAGATCGGCGCCAACTTCTTTGGCCCATGCCAACACAACTGAAGCAAATGCTTCGTTGATTTCGAAGGTGTCAATCTGATCAATGGTGAGGTTGTTGCGTTCAAGCAAACGCTTGGTGGCATCAATGGGGCCAGTCAACATGAGCACAGGGTCAACGCCGACGAGGCAACTATCAACAATGCGCGCACGGGGCTTAAGGCCAAGTTCTTTAGCCTTCTCTTCAGTCATCATCAAGATGGCGCTAGCACCATCGGAAATTTGTGATGAGTTACCAGCGGTATGCACGCCGTTTTCGCGAGCAACTGGCTTGAGCGATGAAAGTGATTCAAGTGTGGTTTCACGCATACCTTCATCGCGTGCCACAGCATGAGTTGAACCTGTTGGCTTGCCGTCGGCATCGAGATCGGGTGCATTGACCGTAATGAACTGACCATCAAAGCGACCTTCGGCCCACGCACGTGCGGCACGCTGCTGTGATTGCATTCCGAAGTTGTCGGTGTCGGCGCGAGTGATATTCCAGATATCGGCAATGCGCTCGGCACCTTCGAACTGTGAAGTGAATTCGTAGTGTTCGAAGTAGCTCTTGCTCACTGCTTTGCCAAGTGACACTTCGGCCTTGGTCTTGGGATCTTTGGTGAATGCATTTGAGTTACTGCCAATCGGCACGCGACTCATTGACTCGACGCCACAGGCGACTGCGATGTCGACGACACCTGAAGCGATGAGCGAGGCGGCAAGGCCGGTTGCCTGCTGGCTCGATCCACATTGAGTATCAACTGTGGTGCAAGCAGTTGTGAGTGGAAGGCCCGCTGACAACCACGCGGTACGTGTGACGTTGAAGCTTTGTGCGCCAACTTGGCTGACGTTTCCGCCAACAACTTGTTCGATTTTCGATGGATCAATTCCGGTGCGCTCGACGATGGCTTTTTGGACCAAACCGAGGAGGTCGGTGGGGTGCAAAGTGGACAAACCACCGTTCTTGCGGCCAATGGGGGTACGGACGGCATCGACAATGACGACGGTGCGGCCTTTGTTGGGGGTGTTGGAGTTGGACATAGTGGTCATCTTACGGTCATGCTCTAGGGGTGACCGATTCGCAGCAACCCGCATCCTTTGGCCCTGGCTCTATTTCGCGCCCTTCGCGATTTCAGCCTTCGATGAAACCAGCCCCCGACCTTGTCGGACATCGGTACTTTCATGTCGTTGAATCAAAGGTCTGGATTCATGATGAGGCCGCCGAGTCGGGCTACTCAACCCATTTCTTAGGAATGCTGGACGGGCATGCTTGTTGGGGTGTTGATGTGCCACGAGGACAAGACCCGTCAGATGGTGGAGCACTCGATCTGTTTAGTTTGTTTGGACGTGCCCCCGAAGAAGATTGGTTGATCGCCGGTCGCGCGGTGCAATTAGTTGAGTGGGCGCGCACCCACCGATTCTGTGGTCGTTGTGGTGAAGCAACCGAGCCAGCCCGTGGTGAGCGCGCCATGCGTTGCCCAGTTTGTGGACTCTTGAATTTTCCGCGACTTGCTCCAGCGATGATCACGTTGGTGACGCGTGGCGAACCTGGCCCCGATCAAGAAGCGCTTCTTGCTCAAGGTGTGCAATTCCGTGGACCGATGTACAGCTGTCTGGCTGGTTTCGTTGAACCCGGCGAAACACTTGAAGGTGCGGTTGTGCGCGAAGTCTTTGAAGAAGTCGGGGTGAATGTCGGAACGGTGAAGTACTTGGGAAGTCAACCTTGGCCATTCCCGCACAGTTTGATGTTGGGCTTTCGTGCCGAGTGGGTGAGCGGTGACATCGTGTGTGACCCCACCGAAATTCTTGATGCGAATTGGTATCGCAAAGATGCGTTACCCAATATTCCTCCCGGAATTTCAATTGCTCGCAAACTGATCGATGCTTGGCTCAACGAGTAGTAACCTGAAAAGAAAATAAGTTGTAGTCAAGTCTGGGGGACCTGATGAAAACGCTGAGAAAAGTCGTTGGACTTTCGTCGTTGGCAATTCTCGTGATTGTTGGTGTTTCGTGTAGCTCTGGTGGTTCAGAAAAATCCTCAGACACAACTGTGGTAGTCGACTCAACGACGACTCCCAATTCAGAAGCGGCAACAGATACAAGTCTGCTTGCAGGATCCGCAAGTGCATGGGTCCTGCCGACCGTTGACGGAACAACAGATTATTTGTCGGATGCGCCTGGTTGGAATCAAGCAGGTGTTGATCCCACTGACATCGGCGTGTATGTGCCCATGTTTGACCAAGGTTCGGTTGATGTTGGTAACGGTTCTAGTGACGGGAGTTGGGTGCACGATGACATCCGCGCAACTGCATTGGCCCTTGACCGTCAAGGTGATCGGGCCATCATCGTGGCAGTTGATGTG
>WLMQ01000052.1 GCA_009700145.1 Actinomycetota bacterium | reverse complement strand
GTTGGCCCGAATGGAAATCAAAGCATTCTTGAAGGCTTTGCTGCCGCGACTTGAAAGCATTGAACTTGCGGGCGAGCCAAAGTGGATGAAGACGATCTTCGTTGGAGGTCTGAAGACTCTGCCGATCAAATACACAATGACGGCGTAATTCTTTGTGAAACTGGTGTCGTTTGAGTTGGTAATACCAACTCAAACGACACCAGAATCTCAACGAAGGCTTGGTTTGACCAGACGGCCGGGTAGAGCGTCAAGAGCCGGTTGCAATAACTTGCCGTCACGTTGAACTTCGATGCCATTCACAAACAGATGATGCATTCCTGTTGGTTGATCGGCGGTTAACCGTTCACCATTTGCTGGAAAGTCGACAACCCGGCGTACTGGTCCAGGTGCAACAGTTGCGGCATCAAAGACCACGATGTCTGCCAAAGCGCCTACTCGTAAAACTCCACGATCGGTAAAGCCAAACAGATCGGCTTGCACCTGGGTGAGTTTGTGAACCGCATTTTCTAAAGTGAGAACCTTTTTGTCTCGAACCCAAGATCCAAGCAAGTCGGTTGACAACACTGCGTCACATAGTTGACCCACATGGGCGCCCGCATCAGACAGACCAAGAGTGCAACCCTCGGTGTTTAACAACATCGCAACACCTTCGGCATCATCGTTGGCCAACATGGCCTTCACACGAAGTTTGAGATCGGGTTCGAGTAGTGCGAGTTCAAGCAATAGGTCAAATGGATCGGCGCCTGTTTCGTCGGCGACATCGGTGAGTCGGCGTCCCGCCAAATCTGGTGATGACGGGGCATCCATGATTTCGTAACTATCCCAACGAGGAATGAGACCTTGCTTGTTTTCCCAACCGACTCGAACTCGGTTGCGCCATTCGTGACTCGCAAACGCATCACGGCGTTCTTCAATTGACTTCGGCATCAACTCAGCGAAAATCGGACTGGTATTCAAGGTGAAAGGTTCAACCATTGTCATCGAAAATGAAAGTGGGCGACACGAAACTTGTGGCCAGACATCAATGCCACGAGCAAGACCTTCTTGGTGAACTTCAACAGCTTTGAGATGCGTTCCCTGTGATGTGGTGAGCAACGCCGTGTACGTAATTGGCGCTCCAACTTTAGGTTGCAATTCGTAACAGTCGGCGAAACTCAGGTTTTCGCCACCGTTGACACCAATCACACCACGACCCGAATCGCCAACTGCTTTACACAACGCTTCAATTTCCTCAGCGTCAGCCCAGCGACTCGGGATCGGTTTTCCGTCAGCGCCGCGGTGAGTTACAGCGAAACTTGTCGCGAATCCGGCTGCGCCAGCTTCCATGGCCTCGGTTACAAGGTCGGCCATTTGTGTTACTTCATCGGCAGTAGCTACGCGGCCAACTGACTCGTCGCCCATGACAAAAATGCGAAGAGGGGTATGACCGACGTAAGCCGCAAAGTTCAACAAGGTTCCGTGCTGTTCGATTGATGCAAGGTATTCAGGAAATGATTCAAAGTCCCAGGGGATACCAGCGTTGAGTGTCGATGGATCCATGTCTTCTACTTTTTCCATCGTGTTCGCGATGAGTCCCCGATCTTGGGGTTTCGTGGGAGCGATCGAAAAGCCACAGTTGCCAGCAACCACAGTGGTGACACCGTGATAACACGACGGAGTAAGTGCAGGATCCCAAAAAGCTTGTGCATCGTAATGGGTATGGATGTCAATGAAGCCGGGCGCAACAACTCGACCACTTGCGTCAATGATGGTGTCACCTTGCAAGTTTGATCCGATCTCAATGACGCGATCGCCTTCAATCAGAACATCCGCGAGGTAGCCAAGAATGCCAGTTCCGTCGACAACTAAACCGTTCTTGATGACTGTTGTTTTCCCCATAGTCACAGTGTTTCACATGGGCTTCAGGCTGTACTTGTTCAGTGGTCAGTCTTTGGAGTCGATTGAAACCGCGAGATCGTATTGATCGCCGACCGAACTATCGAGACCAACCGGTGTTGCATCGTCGCCAAACCAGAAGCGCAATTGAGCGGTCACAGCGTGCTTAATGATGGGGAAGCCAAGGTCAACTGGCTGCGCTGGGGGCAGGCAACCGTCTTGGCCCAAGGTCTTCAGTTGAGGTTGGGCATCAAGCAAGGGTCCAAGTCCCGAGGCGAGGGCAACGCCGATGATTCCAGAGCCGTTACCGAAAGTACAGAAATCATCGAACCCGTTGTGGCCGACTCCGTCGATCACCCACAAACGACTAGGTCCAGGAACGGCCTTGAACGATGGACGTGACACCGTGTCTACCGGTACGACGCCATCAGCGGCGCCAGCAATGAAGAATGATGGCTTGTTAATAAAGGTCGGAGGAGCCGTAGTCGTGGCATTGGCTCCACCCATCCCGATCACGCCTGATGCCATCGAGATGTAACCGTAAACGCGATCGTCGGCGGCTGCACCAACAATGGTTCCACCGCCTGCAGAGTGTCCAAGTGCGATGACACGTGAGGTATCGAGGTGACCTTGGAAAAGCGATGCTGGATCGTCATTGCCGGCGGTTACTAGATCGAGTGATGCGAGTAATTCAGTTACTGATGATTCGCGATCGCCAACGGGAGCGCTTAAAACATGGTTGAGGTCGCGTGACCAATGATCGGGAGCGATAACAATCATTCCCCAGCTTGCGAGATGAGATGTGAGGAATGTGCTTTGCAAACGGATGCCGCTATAACCGTGACTGAAAAGAACGATAGGGAAGGTGCCATCAGCAACTGCTGCATCGCGGCCTGCGGTGTATGTGTAACTCGCGGGAATATCGGCTGTCAATAGAGCGCGGATGGCATCAGGTACAAAATCTCGTACGTCATATGATTCGGTTCCGGTTGTTCCAGCGATTGCTGGATACCAAACTTCAACTTTGTTTCCAGCAGCGAGTTCGAGGGTGGTCACGCCGACTGGGTATTCGCCTGGCTCGGTGTAGGCCATGGCTTCTGTAGCGGGGTCAAGAGTGGCGGCGGGAGCATCGGTTGCGGGCACCTCGGTAGTAGCAGCCTCTGCTGTAGGAACAGTCGTGTCGGAAATAGCGGTTGACGCATCATCTCCACTGCACGCTGAGATAGCAATCGTGGCGATCAGGCTAGAGAGAACGAGGGTACGGTGTAAGAACATGTCTGAGAGCCTTGCATAGAGCGCCATTGATCTAGAAGTTGAAGTCAATCAAACTGGACAAGGGAAGAATTGAGGATCACAGGTAGGCTTGCCATTCCGATTTAGTCCGCTAGATCGGTTGGCGACGTGGCCGAGTGGTTTAGGCAAGGGCCTGCAAAGCCCTCTACCTGGGTTCGATTCCCAGCGTCGCCTCTCATTTGAGGTTTGTGATCTGGTTGTTATTTCAGAGGCAATCGTGGCAGAAGACTTCGGGCACTTTGGCGACGCAGTCGGGGCAAACCAGTGTCCGGCGGCGGCACAGCAAATCTGAACAGTTGTGGTACTCGCTGGTGGGAGCGGAACACATATGGCAAGTGCTCAAGACCTTGGTGTCTTTGCTGTAGTCCAACTTGAAGCGGCGATCAAAGACGTACAGCGAGCCTTCCCACAATCCGGCGTCTTTGTATTTCTCGGCGTAACGAACGATTCCGCCATCGATTTGGTACACCTCTTTGAATCCACGATTCTTCATGATGAGTGACAGAACTTCGCACCTGATTCCGCCAGTGCAATACGTGACGATGGGTTTGTCTTTGAGGTGGTCGTATGCACCGCTCTCAAGAACCTCGATGAATTCGGGTGTTGTTTCAATGGGTGGGACGACAGCATTTTTGAATTTGCCGATAGCTGCCTCGTACTCGTTGCGACCATCAAAGAAAACCACTTCGTCGCCACGCGACGCGACAAGTTCGTTAACTTCGCTTGGCGAGAGATGAACGCCTCCTCCGACGATGCCGTTTTCATCGACGACTATCTCTTCTGGGATACCAAAGGTCACGATCTCGTCGCGTACTCGTACCTGCAGACGTGGAAACTCGTCTCCGTGTCCTTCTGACCACTTGTATTCCATGTCTTTGAAGGGGGCGAAATCCTTCATGACTCTGATGTATCTCTTGACCTGATTGAGCGAACCGCCCACTGTTCCGTTGATGCCATCTTTCGAGATCAAAATGCGGCCCCGAAGGTTGTTGGCCTCACAGAGCGTGCGTTGCCACAGGCGGATCGCTTCAGGATCTGCAAGTGGAGTGAATTTGTAAAAGAGGATGATCTTTTGGGGTCCGATAACGCCAAATTTATCGGAATAAACGACTGGTCTTTCCCTGATCTCATGATTCTCCAACCCCGATGATTTTGGTCCTCTTTATTAGAGTGCGAGTAGACGTTTCGTATGTCGGCGTTCTGAGGGGGACAGATGTTGTCAGATAAGTGGATTATTGATCGCACTCCGACCAAAAGATTTCCTTTCTATACGCGTGGTAACGCTGCCGATGTTCTTGCTGATCCAGTCAGCCCTTTGGGATGGACGTTTTGCTGGGAGTCGGGCATCGTCATCGGTTGCCGCGATGGATTTGTGACTTTCGGCGTTTTTGATGAAGATGACTACGGAACTCCACCTGAGACCTTCGGTTGCTTCGGCGGGTATTTCTACAACTCACTGATGCAGGCCCGTCTGATGGGCGTGCGTATGCCTGGAGCGAGCCCAGAAGCGATTGATGCTGCTTATTTCGATGATCGACCCGATGTTCCGCTGTATGTGGCTGAGCCTTGGCACGAATCACCGCGACACGCCGAGAAGCTGGCTGAAACCCAGGCCTACATCATGAGTGCAGTGACGCATCAGCCGGTTGAGGATCAGCATGCGATTGCTCTTGAGATTCGCCGCAACCGTCCCGACCTTTCAAAGCTGTCAAATGAAGAACTCGTGGCGCGCGCTCGAACAATGCAACCGCACCTTGTCGCGATGTTTGAACAACACGCCTGGGCAAGCCTCGGCGCTTCTTTTGGTCCTGGTGGAATTTTGGCGATCGCTGAAGAACACGGACGTGCCGAAGACGGTGTGCGGATGATTGGGGCGGTTGGAAATGTTGACTCAGCAAACATTGCAACTCAATTGTGGGACTTGTCGCGAATCGTTCGTTCTGACGCGTCGTTAACCAAATTGTTTGATGAGAGTTTCGGTAAAGGCACCATCAATTCAGAGACCGCCCAAGCAATGATGAGCAAAATTGCGGGAACGAAGTTCGCGACTGCGTTGCAAACTTTCATGATTGATCACGGCAGTCGTGCACCCAATGAATGGGATCCCGCAGCATCAAGTTACGAGTCGAAGCCAGTCTTGGCTTTTATTCAGATTGATCGACTTCGCTACCAAGATGATTCGGCCGATCCACATAAAGCACACGAGCGCAATGCAGCAGAGCGCGAACGTCTCTACAACGAATTCATGGAACTACTGAGCGGTGACCCAGAAACCAGTGGTGCATTCGCGGCGTCATATGCTTCTTCGGGAGTTTGGCAGGCGACTCGTGAGCGTTGTAAGAGCAACAACATCGCGGCGATTCACGAAGTAAGAGTCTGCTTTGATGAAATTGGACGTCGCATGGTGGCCGCTGGCTATCTGGCTGCAACAGAACAGATCTATATGTTGGTTGAAGCAGAGATCGAGCAGTACCTGAGTGATCCCGCTTCTTTCAAGGGTGTTTTGGCCGAGCGCTTCGTCGATCACCAAGCCCTTGCACAGTTGGATCCGCCTTACATCATCGGCATGGATGTTCCGCCTTTGTCGCAATGGAAGCGTCGTGATAATTC
The DNA here is from genome assembly GCA_009700145.1 of Actinomycetota bacterium. Taxonomy (GTDB): domain Bacteria; phylum Actinomycetota; class Acidimicrobiia; order Acidimicrobiales; family Ilumatobacteraceae; genus Casp-actino8. The sequence goes on along the minus strand of WLMQ01000052.1, from coordinate 6,667 downwards.
GGCTGCTGAAATGGTCAAGGTCGGAGATGTTTTGAAAGGTGTGGCATGTTCGGCTGGCGAGTACACCGGAACTGCTCGAATCATTCTCGATCCCTTTGATCCGAGTGGTCTTGAGGCTGGCGACATTTTGGTGACACTCAATACCGATCCGTCGTGGACGCCTTTGTTCCTTGCGTCTGGAGCTGTTGTCGTGAACCTCGGAGCTGTTGGTTCACATGCCAGCATTGTGAGCCGCGAATTGGGAATTCCGTGTGTTGCTTCTGTTGCTGATGCAACCAAGAAGATTCCAGACGGAGCCAACATCACTGTCAACGGTTCAACGGGAACGATCACAATTAACTCGTTGTAAACAATCGATACCCATAACCAAAGGAATAATCATGGTGGAAGTACAAGGATTTGTTCAGCCGGGTTTTGAATCGGTGAAAGAAGCGTTCGCCGCCAATTTCGCAACAGACTTCGAAGTGGGCGCCAGTGTTGCGGTGATGCACCGCGGCAAAATGGTTGTTGATATCTGGGGCGGTCATACCGACATCGAACGCACAACACCTTGGGATGAAAATACGCTGATTAATGTTTGGTCAACCACCAAAACACAGATGTTTCTTTGTGTGTTGATTTTGGCGGATGAAGGAAAACTCAGTCTTGATGATCCCGTTGCAAAGCATTGGCCAGAATTCGCCGCCAATGGAAAAGAAGATGTTCTTGTCCGCCACTTGATGTCACATACGTCGGGATTATCCGGTTGGGAAGAGACAATCGTTAAAACCGATTTGTACGATCACGAAAAATGTTCTTCGTTGCTAGCGGCGCAAGCGCCATGGTGGGAACCCGGCACGAAGTCTGGATATCACGCGATGACGCAGGGGTATTTGTTGGGCGAATTGGTGAAGCGAGTCACTGGAATGTCGCTAGGCAATTTCTTCCGCTCTCGAGTGGCCGAACCTTTGGGTGCAGATTTCCATATTGGAGTACCGGCGCATGTTGAAGAACGAATCGCCTCGGTGATTCCAGCGACCCAGGGTCTTCCGCCCAATGTTGATGCTGACAGCCTTTTTGCCCGCACCATGTTGAACCCAAAGATGGATGCCCGTTTCTCGTGGACTCCCGAATGGCGTCGCTGTGAAAGCCCAGCGGCTAACGGTCAAGGAAACGCTCGTTCTGTTGCGCTTACTCAATCAATTATTTCTCATGGTGGTTCGATCAATGGTCAAACGTTTCTTTCCAAAGAGACCGTCGAGAAGATTTTTGATGTTCAGGCTGAAGGACGCGACCAGGTATTGATGTCGCCCATCAAACTTGGAATTGGTTATGGCTTGAAATCACGCCATTCGCCCATCAGCCCAAACGAACGAGCTTGTTTCTGGGGTGGTTGGGGAGGCTCACTTTGCGTGAACGATCTTGAGGCAGAGTTGACATTTGCCTATGTGATGAACCGTATGGGTGATGGCACAGTGGGGGATAACCGAGCCGGCGGTCCACTCATGGCTACTTTTATGTCCCTCGCGAAGTTGTAAAAAGTTCTCAGAACTTGGAGAAATGATGATTGCTGTAAGTATTGCGGGACTAGCTGTTGGCTGGGGGGCTGGTCTGATTCTTCTCGGGCTGATGTGGGTCATGAACAGCGCTAACAAGCGCCGTTGGGATGCATTGGCCACACTTGGCGCTGAGACAACTGGAACAATTGTCGATCGCAAGATGGTTCGCTCGGGCAAAGGTTTTTCACCGGTTTACCGAATTTCATATCGCGACACATCTGGAAAAGAATTCTTTGTTCCAAGTGCCATGCTTCAGGGAGACTTCAACGTCAATGATTCAGTAAAAATCCGGTATTCAAAGACCGATGCTCGTATTTCGGCAGTTGATATCTCGGTGATGAAGGTAGGACGACGAGACACCATTGGCATAGCGGTTTTGTTCGGAGTTTTAGGAATCGCACTCTTCTTTGCTTTATAGCGCGAGAAACTACTTTCCGAATACCTGCTCGGTGTAAGCGTTGGCAAAGGTGCGACTTGGATCAAGTTGATCTCTAGCCGAGAGGAACTCATTCCACTTCGGATACAACTTCGATAATTCGTTCCGATTCAAGAAATGCATCTTTCCCCAATGAGGTCGGCCTTCATAATCTGACATGATGTTGGCTACGTCGCGAAAGTACGACTCGTACGCCATTCCTTTGTACATATGAACTGCGATGTACGCCGAATCGCGTCCCGAAGCTGTTGACAGAGCGATGTCGTCTTTGGCAGTAAAGCGCACTTCCACCGGGAAGGAGACCTTATGGCCTTTTGTCTCGATCATCGAACGAATGCGCTGCAACGCTTCACCGCAATACTGGCGGGGGATGGCATATTCCATTTCAACAAACTTGACGATGCGTTCGCTGGCGAAAATACGGTAACTCTCATCAACGATTTCAGATTGACCAGTTGAAGGCAGCGCTGTCGCTAGTCGTGGGATCAGATTTGGTTTCATACGACCTAGCGCACACACGGCGCCGAATGCGTAATTCTCTAAGAACGTTTTGCTGTACCACTGCTTGGCGCGACTAGGAATATGAACCGGATCGGTCGTGCGGTTATTGCGCTTGGTAAGGGCCCACCTGGTGTGAGGGATCCAAAAGAATTCAAAGTGTTCATTTGTTTCTACGAGTTCGTCGAGGTTCTCGATGAGAGCATCAAGTTTCTGTGCGCCTTCGACGGCTCGCAAACGAAAGGCCGGTACAACATTGAGAGTTACCTGCGTAACAATTCCGAGAGCGCCCACACCGACTCGGGCAACGTTTAATAACTCGGGATTTTGTTTTGCGTTGATATCTACGATCTCGCCTTGGCCATTGACCAAACGCATTGCAGCGACTTGTCCGGCGATTCCAGAAATCTTGACGCCAGTGCCGTGAGTTGAGGTTGCGATGGCACCACTGATTGTTTGATACGCGATATCTCCCAGATTGGGCATCGCCAGGCCAAGTTCAAATAACTGTTCGTTGAGTTCTGAAATGTGTATTCCGGCTTCGACAGTTACTTGGTTGTTCGCTCGATCAACTTCGACGATTTTGTTGAGGTGCTTCATATTGAGCAAGTGGCCGTTTGTGAGGGCAGTTGACGTGAAGCTGTGGCCGGCACCGACGGCCTTGACGGTGCGGTTTGATTTGGCGGCGCGGGCAACGATGTCAGCAACATCGGATTCACTCGCAGGTTCGTTGATCCATTTCGGGTGTGCCGATTGATTGCCAGCCCAGTTAGTCCACGTACCGCGCCGAATTGAGCTCACGAAAGTGGTCCTCCGTTGAGGTTGCGCGCAACAACACTCATCTCAGCAAGTAGAGGTTGGCTGTATGCAACGCGACCCGTTAAGCGTTGCGGGTCACCAGCACATAATTCAAGAGCGGCTTGGGCGATGATTTCTTCGGGTTCGATTCTGAAATCTTCAAGTAAATCGTGATTCCCGGCACCAGGGGTCGGCACATTGTCCCAAGGGGCCAACGTGTTGACCGCAATGTTGTCACTGTGCAACTCGGCGGCCATGCCTAATGAAACTCGCTCGAGAGCGGCTTTGCACATTCCGTAGACCGACGAATTACCAGTAGCGAACCAAGCTTCGAAAGGAGGACCAACTGGCTTGACTGCGGCGCGAGATGAGATGTTCAAAATCCAACCGGCACCTCGAGAGCGCATGTCGGGAATGACTTGTTGTGCAAGATCAATTGCGCCCCACACCTGAGTTTCCATCATCAACTTAAAACGCTTTTCGGGAAACGAGTCAATGGGCAAAAAGAAGGTGACGGCGGCATTGTTCACCAAAATGTCAATGGGACCGAGTTCTTGGTGAACTTGATCGATGAGATTTTTGCGGTCGTCAGAATTTGAAAGATCGGCTTTAAATGCTGCAGCCTTTCCACCTGATGACGTGATCATGTTGACCGTGTCGCGCAAGGTTCCTTCGTAACGCGGGTCGGGATCGAGAGTGCGGGCCATACATGCGACGGTTGCACCTTCGGCCGCCAATCGGCGCGCAATGGCTGCGCCAATCCCGCGGCTTGCGCCAGTCACTAGAGCAGTTTTGCCTTCAAGGCGTCGACCATCAATTTTCTCTTGCATAAAACCTCCCGAACTGTCTCAATACTGTCAGGTCATCGGGGGTCATGAGGTACTGTCCACATTCGTGACTGTTGATTTTGAAGCCCCGTCTCGTCGGTTTTTGCATATTTGTTACTGCTGCGCTGACACTGATGCAGTGGTTAATTTCTATGTGAATGTCCTTGACATGAAAGAAGTGATGCGAAATCCGATCCATCCTTCTGATGGCTCTTTGCTAGGTATCGAAGGCGAGATCGTCAGTGGAGCTGCTTTTGTTTACGACAAGCGGGGACCTCGAACAAGTGCTTCTTTGGAAGTACAAGAGTGGGTGAGCCCGAAAATGATCGGGGCTCCAATCTCGGATGCTTCGCGTGTCGGAATGCAAGCGGTTGGTTTTGGGGTTCCCGACGTCGCAGCCATGATTGAAAGAATGGTGGCGGCAGGTTCGCATTTAGTGTCGCGTTCGTCATCGCCTTGGGTGAAAAACTGGGCGACCTTGACCGATCCATTTGGTACGCAGGTTGACCTGATGCAAGATGAGAATATTCCGATTGGCGAATCTCGATTGCGTCACCTTCGTGTCACCGTGACCGACATTGATGCGTCGTTGTCGTGGTACCACGGGATGGGATTTTTGGATGTTGCCGAACACGTGCTTGACAATGGTGATTTTGTTGGGCTGCGAGTTGCAGATGGTTCGGCTGCTGTCGGTCGAGTTCTGAGAATGAAGATGCCTGATGAAGCCGCAGAGTTGGTATTGACGCAGTGGATGAATCCGGCCTCACACGGTCAACATCCAGTAGATGCAAATCATGCTGGTCTGTTTAGAACAGCAGTCGGCGTTGATGACACAGTTGCGTCATACGAGCGTTTTTTGGCCGATGGTTGGAAGTTTGAACGCGAGCCACGACAAGTAGAACTAGAAGGAACAGCGGTTCCCGACATGTGGATTTGTTTCTTGAACGACCCAGACGGAGTGCCATTCGAATTCGTGCAACGACCCCGTTCGGCTTTTCGCCCTGAAAGGGTTTAGAGACAAGAACTGTTTAGTGGGGGAATAGGGAGTTAGTCGCCCAACCGTCAACGGTGACTTTGCGTGACGCGAACTTCCAGACTCCGTTGAGAGAGATGTACGAGTCGACGTAACGTCCCCAATGATCGAGTCCAATATCGGTGACCACGAAGAAGTACAGGCGACCCATGGCATGCGTTTCATCGATGAGATCTATTTGATGAGTAGTAGTTGAGTGCCGTACATGCGTGAATCCAGCGGCAGTTCCCGTGGTCTCTTTAGTTCCAGTGAAGATCGTCATGACTTGCTCGATACCCGAATACACCTGGCCGTTGCCGATATCCATTGAGGCGTCGGGACTGAAAAGTTCACGAACCTGAGCGAATCGGCCCGTGTCGCCGTTGGCGTTGTAGCGGGCGACAAGATCGCGAATTGACTCTCGGGCAATGACCTGCCAAATCTCCATGATGCTCCTTTGAACGTATGTGCCCAGCCCTGAACCAAAGTCTTCATCTTTGGGACCTTCGTCACCGTACACGGGCAAGATCTATCAATGGGCTCTTTCATGCCGTACAATCTGACGGAGCGTCAGATTTGCTACTGGCGCCAGACCTAAGGGGACATCATGACGCTTCTTGAATCTCGGCCAGTACTTGACGATGTGACGTACGGGCTGTCTGATGCCGATCAGCATTACTACGAAGCCGAAGATGCCGTCACTCGCCATTTGCCTAAGGCGCATAAAACTGCGGTCCGTTGGGTTGAAGTGGATGGACGTAAGACGTTGCTCGTTAACGACCGCTTGCTGACTTTGATTCCGAACCCAACGTACGACCCAGTCGGCGTTCCTGGTTCACTTGAGATGTACTTCCGTGCGCAGAACTACGGCGGCAAAGAAATTCGCGACATTATAGAAATGGGTCCCATTCCTCCGGCAGCTCGCTCGCGTGAAGCTCGTGTTGCCAAGCTCATCGAACAGGGCGTTGACCTTGCATGGGTGCTACCCAGCCTCGGACTTGGTCTCGAAGAAATGCTCGCCAAAGATGTTGAAGCTTTGTATGCGGTTTTCCATAGTTACAACCAGTGGCTTGATGAAGATTGGGGCTACAACCGCGATAGCCGAATTTTGACTGGTCCATTGATGTCGTTGATCGACCCCGTGCGCGCTGAAGCAGAACTTGAATTAGCGATTTCAAAGGGCGCTCGTTTCGTTACTTTCCGTCCGGCCCCTGTGCAAGCTCCTGATCGCTTCCGTTCGCTCGCTGATCCGATGTACGACCGCTTCTGGAATATCGCTGCCGATGCTGGCGTAGCTATTGCTTTCCATGGTGCCGATTCTGGTTATGGCATTTACCTCGAACGTTGGGGTGAAAGCCTCAAATACACCGGCATGAAAATGTCGACATTGACCGAAGTCATGGGAGTTCATATTGAGCGCCCCGTATTCGACTTGGTCGCTTCACTCATTTGCCACGGTCTGTTTGATCGTGTACCGAAATTGCAGATTGCCACTGTTGAACTTGGCGCTGGATGGGTTCCCGACCTGTTGCGTCGATTGAAGCGTTCGTATGGCAAG
>WLMQ01000051.1 GCA_009700145.1 Actinomycetota bacterium | reverse complement strand
GAATGTTGCAGTGGGCATTGTTTGCTGGATCACTACGTTTGCCGTTCTTGCCCACTCGTGCCGGTCTCGGTAGCGGAGTCATGGATGTCAACCCATCGCTCAAAACGGTGAAGTCGCCGTATACCGATGGCGAGGAACTGCTTGCTGTTCCAGCAATTCGACTCGATGCTGCATTCGTACACATGAACCGTTCCGATACACGCGGTAACGCGCAGTATCTCGGACCTGATGTGTACTTTGATGATTTGTTCTTGGCCGCTTGCGAGCCAGGTCGACGATTCGTCAGCGCAGAAAAGATCATTCCGACCGAAGACCTTTTGAAAGAAGGAACCTTCCACACTCTCAAGATCAATCGTTCAATGGTTGATGGCGTGATTCATGCGCCGAATGGCGCTCACTTCACCACGTGCGAACCCGACTACGGACGCGATGAATCATTCCAAAAGGCCTACGTTGATGCCGCCCGCGATCCCGAAGCTTGGAAGGCATTTAGTGATCGCTTCTTGTCAGGAGATGAAGCCAACTATCAATCACAAGTGCTTTCATGGCGAGCAGAAAAAGAAGCTGCGGCCAAGGCTGCTAAGGAGGCTGCAAAATGAGCGATTCAGTAGCACTTGCTGATGTCATTGCTGTTGCCTGTGCCGAAGCATGGCGTGGTGACGGAGAAATATTCGCATCGGGTATGGGCGTGATGCAGATGCTCGGTGCACGTGTTGCCCGAGCCACATTCGAACCTGATCTGATGATCAGCGATGGTGAGGCATTTTACGTTTCTGGAGACTTGCCGATTGGCGGAACCCAAAAACTCGTTGAAGGTTGGATTCCATTCCGTAGTGTTTTTGACACCCTTGCTGGTGGTCGTCGTCACGTGATGATGGGTGCGAGCCAAATCGATCGCTTCGGCAATAGCAATATCGCCAACATCGGTCCGTGGGCCAAGCCCAAGTCGCAATTACTTGGTGTTCGTGGCGGACCAGGCAACACCGTCAACAACGCAACGAGTTTCTTCATTCCGAAACATCAGTCGACAGTATTCGTATCAAGCGTTGACATGGTGAGTGGTGTTGGCTACGACCGTGCCAAGAAGGTCGGTGGCTTCATTGCCAAGCGCCATGACCTGCGTCGTGTCGTCACTAATCTGGCAGTACTCGATTTCAATACTCCCGACAACTCAATGCGTCTGGTGAGTGTGCATCCCGGTGTCAGCGTCGATGATGTTGTTTCTAATACCGGATTTGAATTGGTGATTCCGACAAACGTTCCTGTGAGTCGTCCACCAACAGCCGAAGAGAGTGCTGCCATCGAAACCATTGACCCCAAGGGTCTACGTCACCGCGAGATTCCTGCATGAGCGTCACACCACTTCCCCGACTGCAAACTTCTTTATGCGATTTGCTGGGCGTCAAATATCCCATCGTGCAAACGGGCATGGGTTGGGTCGCTGGACCAAAGCTTGTTAGTGCTTCGGCCAACGCCGGCGCTCTTGGCATTTTGGCCAGTGCCACTATGGACTTTGACCAATTGAAGTCATCAATTGCCGAAGTGAAAAGCCGCACCACCAAACCATTTGGTGTCAACTTGCGCGCTGATTCGGCAGATGTTAAAGATCGCATCAGATTGATGATTGATGAAGGCATCAAAGTTGCCAGCTTCGCTCAGGCGCCAAAGCCCGATTTGATATCACTCCTCAAAGATGCCGGCGTCGTCGTCATTCCTTCAATCGGAGCAAAGCGTCACGCCGAAAAAGTTCTTGAGTGGGGCGTTGACGCTGTACTTGTTCAAGGCGGCGAAGGTGGCGGCCACACTGGCGCAGTCCCGACCTCAGTTTTGTTGCCACAAGTTGTGGATGCCGTTGCTGGACGCGTTCCTGTGATCGCTGCCGGCGGATTCTTTGATGGTCGTGGTCTTATCGCCGCACTTGCCTATGGTGCTTCGGGTATTGCGATGGGTACACGCTTCTTGCTCACAAGTGATTCATCGGTGCCGCAAGCCGTCAAGGACTATTACATTTCGAAGGGTGTTCTTGACACCGTTGTGTCAGTTCAAGTTGACGGTGTTCCGCACCGTGTCTTGCGCACCGAACTTGTTGACCAACTCGAAAGCAGTCGCGGAAAATTCTTGGCGCTACCTCGCGCTGGAATCAATGCTCTCAAGTTCCGCAAGATGACTGGCGCCAAACTGAGCGACATGATGCGTGAGGGTATGGAAATGAAAAAGTCAATGGACCTCTCGTATTCACAGATGGTGATGGCCGCTAATACTCCGATGCTCTTGAAAACTTCTCTCGTCGACGGCAAAACCGAATCTGGCGTTATGGCAAGCGGACAGGTCGTTGGGATTATTGACGATTTACCAAGTTGCGCCGAACTCATTGATCGCATCATCACCGAAGCCAATGCAGTATTAGCCGACCTCGCCCGCTAAAAATTCATAAGGAAAAGTAATGGCAGTTACAACTCTTCACGGTCCCAATGATGTTCACAAGCATCTCGGTCAACATCTTGGTTACAGCGAGTGGATCGAAATTGATCAGGCACGCGTGAATCTCTTTGCCGAAGCAACTGGCGATCACCAATGGATTCATATTGATCCCGAACGTGCAGCCAAGGGTCCATTTGGTGCTCCTATCGCACATGGTTATCTCACCTTGTCAATTTCAAATTTGTTCTTACCCGAAATTGTTGAGGTGCAAGGGTTTTCCGCTGGCGTGAATTACGGAACCGACAAAGTTCGGTTTCCTTCACCAGTCACAGTTGGTTCACGAATTCGCGGTGGCGCTGAACTCACTGCAGTCACCGAGGTCAAGGGTGGATTACAAACCACCATCGTCATCACCATTGAAATCGAAGGCTCTTCAAAGCCAGCGTGTGTTATCGAGTCAATCAGCCGTTGGCTTACTGACTAAATTTTTAGTACTACTTACTTACAAATTGGGGAAACAATGTCCGTTCTTGCTCGTTACAACATGTCTGGAAAAGTTGCACTGCTATCTGGTGCAGGTCGAGGTATCGGTGCGGCCAGTGCTTTAGCTTTGGCCGAAGCGGGTGCCGATATCGCAGTCATGGCACGCAGTGTTGATCAACTTGAAAATGTTGCCGCCCAAGCGCGAGCGATGGGTCGACGAGCAATCGTTGTTCCCTGCGATGCCAATAATGCCGAAGATGTTTCTGCAGCAGTTCAACGGACTGTTGATGAACTCGGACGAATTGACACTGTGATAAGTGTTGTCGGTGGCTCAATGCCGCAACCTTTCATGAACACAAGCGACAAAGACCTACGAAATGCTTTTGAGAACAACGTCATTAACGGTCTTCGACTCGTCCGCGAATGTGTGCCTCACTTACTGGCTGCCAGCAATGGTGTCGTCGGTGCGAGCTCAGTTGTCATGGTGTCAAGTGCAATTGGCCATGTCGTGGGCCGCGGTTATGTCGCATATGGTTCAGCAAAAGCCGCGCTCGATCACGCTGTTGAATTGATGGCGGCCGACCTCAATCCGAAGATTCGCGTCAATGCTGTTGCACCTGGTGCGATCTTGACTGAGGCTCTCGAGATTGTGGCATCCAATCCCGAACTGCGAGCAATGATTGAAAACGCCACTCCCCTTCGTCGTCTTGGTGATCCCGATGACATTGCAGCCGCAGTTTTGTACTTGGCATCACAAGCATCGAGTTACGTCACTGGCCAGATCATTGCTGTTGATGGCGGCATCACCACAACGAATTTCAATTTCCCAATCGCCGATCTGTGAGTTCGGACGAGACAACTTCTTCCCCACCTAAACGGCATGGGTCATTAGGCGCATTGCGCCATCGTGACTTCGCCTATTTCTGGACAGCAGCCGCAATCTCAAATGCTGGTGGCTGGATGCAAGTTGTCGCCGTACCAGCTTTGCTCTACGACATGACGAACAGTTCAACCTGGCTCGGTATTTCATCAATGGCCGGACTCTTGCCCGCAGTTTTCTTAACTCCGTATGCCGGAGTGTTATCTGACCGCATGAGTCGTCGCAAGATATTGATGATTACTCAAACCGTGCAGATGATGTGTGCATTCATCTTGTGGGGTCTGTATCTCGCTGGGTCAATCAGCCCTGGACTCATTGTTTCGATTGCACTTATTGGAGGTCTCGCGACCGGTTTTCAAACTGCCGCTTGGCAAAGTTTTGTTCCGTTGCTCGTTCCAGCCGAAGAATTGCTTGACGCCGTCAAGTTAAATTCAGTGCAATTCACCTTGGCACGAGCAATCGGTCCTGGTTTTGCTGGACTTGTCGTCAGCACCCTTGGTACTGGTGCCGCAATTTTCATCAATGCCATCACATTCTTGTTAGTGATCGGGGCACTCGCGTTATCGCGGCCACGACAAATCATCTCAGCGGCGAGCAAAGGAAAAGTATCCGAGGTCATTAAAGCTGGTGGTTCATTTGTCTGGCGACATCGACCGCTGCGACTCGTCGTCTTTCTGGCGTTCATCACATCAATGTGTGGTCAGTCGCTGCAACATATCGCTCCAGCAATCGCCAATCGAATCTTTGATCGTCCCTCAACTGACAATGCTGGGCTACTTGTGGCACTCGGACTTGGCGCACTGACATCATCTCTTTTCTCCGTTGCCATGGGAGACCACTTGCAACGTTCGACCCGAGTCGTGGTCGCTTTAATTCTGTTCACCATAAGTACCGCGATGATTCCGATGACATCGATCTATTGGGTTGGACTACTTGCCTATTTCATCAGTGGTCTGGCACACCTGCAATCGGCTGTTGCTCTCAATACCTTGATTCAGGGAACTGTCCCCGATCACCTGCGGGGTCGAACAATGAGTTTCTATGTCCTCGGAATTTTGGCAGGCATCCCACTAGGAGCTTTTATTCTTGGTCGATTAGGCGACATTTTTACTATGCGTGTGGCAGTTTTCGCTGATGCCGCAGTTTTATTAGCTGTCGTTGTGCTGCTTGTCTCACGGGGTTGGTTGAACGACCTCAATACGACCAAGATTGAAGATGTGGAAACGACAGCGCTATGAAATACCCCGAAGGCCTCGATCCGACATTTGATGAAGCACGGGTTCGCCTCGGTAGCGCGGTTCGCCGATTAGGTCATGCAGTGATCGGGCGTGAAGTCGATCTTGATTCGATGGAATCAACGATCCAGACCTTGAATAGTCTCAGCGATCAATTAGAACAAGGCATCGCTCGCACAAGAGAGTTCTCGCAGTTCTCCACTGCACATGACAATGAGGTTCCCGATAACTCGCGACTCACAAGCCACATCACTCGTCCTGGTTCTGGGCCAGGTAGTCCGCACGGACTCGAGATGCAAGTTCACCGTCGCGGCGACCGCGTTGAAGCAACGTTTATCATCGGCTCATCGTTTGAAGGTGCGCCATCGCGCAGCCACGGAGGCATTGTTGCCTTGGCCTTCGACGACGCCATGGGCTTCATGTTGAACCTGCTGCAGACCGTGGCCTACACGGGGCAATTGACCACCAACTTCAAGGCACCGACACCCCTGCACGTGCCCCTCGTGATTCATGCCTGGCTTGGACGACGTGACGGACGCAAGATATTCCTTGAGGCCGAACTACGCGAAGACCACCCCGACGCCCCAATTATCGCCACGGCTAGCGCACTTTTCATTGCGATCAGTGCCTACTAAGAAATTTCTGACACACTGTTATCAGGAGTGAGCAGAGGGGTCTGCCCATATCTATCTAGGGGAAAATATGACTGTGACAAATTCTGATCAGGCCACAAGCGACCGCTTTCCACGTGAACTCGTTCGTCGTTTACTTGATAACTATCGTGGCAAGACGCTTGATCACGCGCCGGGTTCGATGACTGAGCCAGCAACAGTTTTTACCGACCCCGTGCGTTTCCAAAAAGAACTTGACGTTCTCTTTCGTGGTGGTGCCCACATCATCGGTTGGACTGGCGAGCTTCCCAAGCCCGGAACCTTCATCACGAAAAACGTTGCCGGCCATCCAGTACTCGTTACTCGTGCCGAAGATGGTGTGTTGCGCGCGTTTCGCAATGCGTGCACCCATCGCGGTGCTCAAGTTGCTGACGGATGCGGTGAAACGCGTCGCCTCACGTGTCCCTACCACGCATGGTCTTTCGAGCTGAACGGCGACCTTGCTGGCCAACCTCAGGCCTACGCCTTTAGTGATATTGAAAAGAGCACGCTCGGACTTCAACCCTTGCCGATCGCCGACGTCGCAGGACTGATTGCTGTCGGATTGAGCGATGACGTTGATCCCGTTGCTGCGTTCGCCGATATTGAGCCCCAGTTGCGTTGGTGTGGTTATGAGACTCACGAAATTGTGTGCCAACACACGTGGACACTCAAAGCCAACTGGAAAATTGCTTTTGATGTGAACCTCGAGTCGTATCACGTTGACTATTTACATCGTGACACTTTGTCGAACTTGGTTTTACACAATCCCATCTACGACAGTTTCGGCAAACATGCCCGTTGGGGATTCCCGACAACCGGAACTGAAAAGGTTGTTGACCTTCCCGAAGAGCACTGGCCACCAACAATGCCGGTCAGCATCATTCACACGTTGTTCCCCAGTGTTGTTTTGCTAGAAACTCCGGTGAGCTGTCAAATGTTTCGCGTCTATCCCGGACGCAATGTCAATGAATGCACCGTCGACCTCACAGAGGCTTCACTCAAACCCATCGCCAATGAAGAAGATCGCGAGGCCCGTCAGCGCGGTGCAGATTTCGCGGCACTTGTCGTGGGTACCGAAGACTTTCCGGCCGCCGAGCAGTGTCAACGTGGCGCAGAAATTGGTCTCACTAACTTTAACTTTGGTAGTAATGAGCCAATGCTGCAGCACTGGCATCGCACCTGGCAGCACGCTCTCGACAACGCTTAAAACAATTTGCTCAACTGCACGAACGGATAATCATGAATACGCCAAATGTCATTTCAATTATGCAGGCGCTCGCCGACAAGGCAGCCGAAAATCCCAATCGCACTGCGATCACTTGTGGTGACGATTCGGTAACACGAGCAGAGCTTGAGTCACGAACAAATCGTTTGGCACGCGCGTACGCCGAACGTGGTGTTTCATTTGGCAGTTTCGTCACGGTTGCTTTACCAAACTCAGTTGAGTTTTACGAAGCATGTATTGCTGCATGGAAGCTTGGGGCGATTCCACAACCAGTGAGTTACCGTTTGCCAAACCGCGAGCGCGAAGCCATCGTTGAACTTGCCGATTCAGCGCTTGTCGTTGGTGCCGAGCAATCAGCCCATCCTGGCCGTGTCACATTGCCCGCGCATTTTGATGCCTCGGCTTACGATGATTCACCTTTGCCAGATGTGACTTCGCCCGCCATGAAGGCACCAACGTCAGGCGGTTCAACCGGACGACCCAAATTGATCGTTGCTGGTGATCCTGGCATCGTCAGCGTGGGTGCGCCCGGCATGGGTCAGCGCGTTGACGGAGTCGTGTGCATTCCCGGACCGCTGTACCACAACGCCCCGTTCTCTTTTGGTGCTGGTTCGTTGTTCCATGGCAACCACTTAGTTCTCTTGCCGCAATTTGACGCCGAAGCAACTTTGGTAGCGGTCGACAAGCACAGCGCCGATTGGATTTTGTTTGTACCAACCATGATGTCGCGTATCTCGCGTTTGCCCGAAGATGTGAAGAACAAGTACGACCTCTCGTCGCTATCTACTGTTTGGCACATGGCAGCGCCCTGCCCACCATGGTTGAAAGAAGAATGGTGCAACTGGCTCGGCGGCGAAAAGATCATGGAGCTCTATGCCGGAACCGAAGCGCAGGCCGTCACCATTATTCGCGGCGATGAATGGTTGGCCCACCGCGGTTCAGTTGGTCGTTGCGTTACTGGTGAAATGAAAGTTCTCGACTCAGAGACTTACGAAGAACTTCCTCGCGGCACGATTGGCGAAATCTTCATGCGCAATACCCGAGTGACGTACAAGTACCTCGGAGCCGAGGCCCGCAAATCACCAGACGGATGGGAAAGTCTCGGGGACATCGGCAAGATTGACGAAGAGGGCTACATCTATCTCACCGATCGTCGTGGAGACATGATCTTGTCGGGTGGAGCCAACATCTATCCAGCAGAAGTTGAGGTTGCCTTGAGCGAACATCCCGATGTGGTGTCTTCGGCGGTTATTGGCTTACCCGATGAAGATTTGGGCAATCGCATTCATGCACTTGTGCAGGTATCAAAGCCGATTAACGAAGATGAGTTGCGTACATTCTTGAGCGATCGCCTCGTTCGTTACAAGGTTCCACGCACATTTGAATTCACGAGCGATGCGGTTCGCGACGATGCCGGCAAGGTACGCCGCTCAGCATTGCGCGACGAACGTTCGTAGGACTTAGTTCCCTAATTACACCGTTTGCTATTAGTGTAAATATGGCCTTGATTTAGGTGCTTAACTGCATCTATGAGAAATCGATTTTTCGCCAGCCTCTTTGTCGTTGTTGCCTTGGTCTTTGGTATCACCAATTCAGCAAGTGCTGATCAATGGGATTACATCTACGGGGAAGATCCAACAAACGGGAACAATGTCTCGGTCAACTTAGATGTCAAAATTGATCCACTAGGTGGGATTTACATCATCGGATATTTCTACGGCCAATTTGAGGGTCTCCAAAGTGGCAATGACTTCGCAAGATTTGTTCAACATCGTTCTGCAAGCGGAACCGTCGACTGGACGATTAAGTACATGTCCGAGCCAAGCAGCACGGTCCCCGCGCGAACTTTCGCTTCATCCGTTGACGGCACCGGAACGCTATTCATTAATTCAAAGCCCAGTTATTTAGCCGCAAGATGGTTTTCTATCGATCGCGAAGGTCATTTAGTTGAGAAATTGAGCCCTTCAGGTTTTAGCTGCCCGGTGGGTGTGGCCGCTCAGGACGGCGGGGTGATCGGTATCTGCATCGGAATTCCAGTCATGCTGCGTAAGGTCGATAAGAATTTCGAATTAATTTGGGAAAAACCAGTCGAACAATACATAGACACGACCGCAAAAAGTAACAACGTGCAAGGATTCCGGCCGGAAGATGTTGATGAGCAAATCATTCAAGGCGCAAACTCAAGTGTCTGGGTGATCGATGGCCTCAATTACAGTAACTTCTCGCAGACACAAAATAATTTGCCACTGTCACTTCGTTCAGCCTTAGCCATGACCCGCTTTGATTCCGCCACCGGAGAAAAACTGGTAGCAATCAAACATTATGGTTTGCTACCTCTGAAAGCCGTCACTATCGGCGAGCGCGAAGTTTGGATGTCTGTCAAAACCCTAGATACTTCAGCCTGCTATCTAGGCGACTGTAGTGAAGAACATCCGAATGCGATTTTTGATAGTTCAAATGGAGCGATCAAGGGTTACACCACCGGAAATTTTGGCATCTTCCCGAGGTTTGGGCGTTCCACATTGGTTTCAGAGGGTTACAAATACCTATTCGAAAACGGGTTTACGTCAACCAACCTCTCTATCGGCGACGGCACGTCTAGACCCGATTGGTGCATCATCAATCCATTCAGTTGGACTTCACCAAGTTGGGTCGGTGCGCAAAACGAAAGTTTTATAGGTTTCTACTCCGCCGATTGTTCAACTCAAGCCTCATGGTCCACGTTTATTACCAATGATGGACGACGCCTGATCATGGCTCTCAATAATCAACTAGCCGTTTGGGAAATCACTGGCACCAATCTGCCAAGTATCGGTCGACTCATCAGTCGACAAACTTTTTCGAGCACAATTCAGGCTGTCGATGCTGACAATCTAGGAAACATTTATGTCGTTGGTTCGACATTTGAAACACGAGTGATTCAATCAAATGAACTGCGTGAACCAGCAGCGAATATTCAGACTCAATCTCTTTCTGCGAACCGCGCATTTATCACACGTAATCCCATGGGTCGCATTTCACTGGATGTCCTCCCGCGCACTCCACTGCGTATCAAAGTTGCAGGAACCAACGGAGTCCCAGCCACTGGTGTCGGTGCTGTGTCGATGAACGTCACCGTCACGTCACCCGACGGAGAAGGTTTCATCACGGTGTACCCATGCGATACAAAGCCCGATGCATCAAACCTTAATTACACGCTTGATCAAACTGTGCCTAATGCAGTAATCGCCCCCGTCTCTTCAACTGGCGATGTCTGCTTCTACACAAATGCGCAAACCCATTTGCTTGCAGATATCAACGGCTATTTCCCAACAGGTCAAGGCTTCACGGCTGCCGGCCCGGCTCGAGTCTTTGACACTCGCTCTGGCTCGGGCCAAGGTCTGCGCACAGTGAACAAAGTCAAAATTGGTGGCGCTCAAGAAGTTCGGGTCAAAATGACAGACCTTGCTGGCTTCACGCCATCAACCGGAGTCGGTGCAGTTTCACTGAACATCACTGCAACCGGAACAACCGCTGATGATTTCGGTGGATATGTCACGGTCTACCCATGTGGCAATCGACCCAATGCGTCGAGCATCAACTTTGTCTCGGGGCAAACAGTGCCGAACGCAGTCATTGCACCAGTTTCAGCATCAGGAGAAGTGTGCTTCTACGCACGAGGCACCACCGACCTCATCGTTGATATCAACGGATACTTTCTCAGTGGTGCAGGGTTCACACCCACAACTCCGACACGTATCGCAGATACCCGTTCTGGATCTGATCAAGGAGTTCGAACAGTGACTAAGACCAAAGTTGGGGGTGACACCACTTTGAAAGTGAAGTTCACCGACATTGCTGGTCTCACTCCGTCATCAGGTGTTGGCGCTGTTTCACTCAACGTCACAGCAACGGGCACAACTGCCGACGAATTCGGTGGTTACGTCACCGTGTACCCATGCGGGGCAATACCCAACGCATCAAATCTCAACTTTGTCTCGGGGCAAATAGTTCCCAATGCTGTGATCGCACCAGTCTCTGCATCAGGAGAAGTGTGCTTCTACGCCCGAGGCACTACCGATCTCATCGTCGACCTCAACGGATACTTTCTCACCGGTGCAGGCTTTGCACCAATGTCACCTGTACGACTATTTGATACTCGTTAAATCAATCAGCTGAACTTGACGGGCAACGACTGAATGCCGCGCACGAAAGACGCGTGGCTATACACCGGCTGATAATTCGGGTCAGCGAATTCAATTGTGTTCGTTCGCTTGAATAGCTCGGTGTAGATCGAGCGCAACTCGAGACGTGCCAAGCTCGCACCCAGGCATAGGTGCGGTCCCCAGCCAAAAGCAATATGTGGGTTCGGGCTACGCGTCACGTCAAAAGTGTGCGGTTCAACAAACATGTCTTCATCGCGATTAGCCGCGGTGTAGTTCATGATGACTTGAGAATCTTTCGGAATCTTGACTCCACGGATCTCGACATCTTCGGTCGTGACTCGCACCATGTTGATAATTGGCGTCACCCACCGCAGGCATTCTTCAATCGCCCGCTCAAGATCTTCCGGTGATCGTCGTGCGATTGCCATCTGCTCGGGGTTGCGAATCATCGCTTCAAGGCCTCCCGTGATCACATTGCGAGTCGTCTCATTGCCACCGACTAACAGCAACAGTGCATTACCGACTACATGCTCATCGTCCATACCACTGCCATCTTCAGCAGCAACGACAAGCTTGCTCACTAAATCGTCGCCCGGATTCTTTTTACGTTGTTCAATGACTTCAGATATGTACACGTAGTACTCAAAAGCCGCATTGACGACATCGTCGGTGACGTACTTAGGATCGTCGGCACCATTGATCATGGCGTCGCTCCAGTGTTGCAACTTGTCGTAGTCGCTTTCGGGCGCACCGAGCATTTCACCAATCAAAGTCATTGGCAAAGGTCGCGCAATGTCGGCAACGATGTCGCAGGACCCACGGGTAACCGCAGCGTCAACTAAGCGACGGGCAACCTCTTCAACATGAGTTTGATACGCCGCCATTTGACGCGGGGTAAAACCTCGAGCGACAACACGGCGTTGATCGGCATGACCTGGGTCATCACTATCAATCATCGATGGCTGCACGACACCATTGGGGCGAGAACCGATAATGCCACTGGCGAAAATCTGAGCTTGGCGTTCGGCCAAGCGAATATCTTCAATCTTTGTCAATGCCCAAATACCGTTGACATCTTGGTACACCGGCTCATTTCGGCGAATCCACTCAAGAGTCGGAAACGGATTGTTTTGGTACATGTCGCGGTCAAGAATGTTTACCTTCACGTATTGCACCTTAGCCATAAAGATGCGTGCGATAAAAGGGCACGTCACAGTTGAAAGGCGCAACTTTGGCCGCCAGACCAGCCAAAATAGACAAGTGAATCGTTTGACATCTCTCTCGCTGGCCACTGCACTTGTATTTGTGACCATTGGCTGTTCTAACCGTGGTGAAGAAACTGCGCCAGTTGAAACTTCGGTTGCACCAACTGACACACCAGCAACTGATTCGACAAGCGACACCACGCTTGCTCCCGAGTCACCAACTGTCATGTTCGGCGACCTTGAATCTCCTTGTGGCCCTGCGATTGACGGCATTACCCCAGTTGTCACCGCCAACGAAAACGGCGGATCGGCAGATGCAATTCAAGTAGCAACGCCTTCAGATAAGGGAAACTCATTCATTCCCGGACTCAACGGCGAACTTTACGATGCGGGCATTGCATTTGAAGGATGGTGTAACGCCCAAGGCGGCATCGCTGGAATGCCATTGAAGGTCATTGATGCCGATGCCAAACTTTTTGAGGTTCCAGTGCAAATGGAAAACGTT